>NZ_JAUBRN010000125.1:0-5703 GCF_036701875.1 Microcoleus sp. MON1_C5
CTCCAACTCCCACTCCAAGTGTCACTCCCACTCCGGTAGTAACTCCAACTCCCACTCCAAGTGTCACTCCCACTCCGACTCCGAGTGTCATTCCCACTCCGAGTGTCACTTCCACTCCGACTCCAAGTGTCATTCCCACTCCGACTCCGAGTGTCATTCCCACTCCGAGTGTCACTTCCACTCCGACTCCGAGTGTGACTCCCACTCCGACTCCGAGTGTCATTCCCACTCCGATCGATCCCACGGCAATACAAGTGCCCGCACCTGTGACAGCACCAACATCGTCCACAGCCGCCGATACACCCGCACCGCAAGAAGAATCTTCAACCCCTGATTCAGAAGACTTTCAACGCCGCAAAATTCCACCGCTAGACAATCCCGGTGCAGCAGCCGATCGAGTTTTAACCATCGATCAAAGTATCACCAGTCAGTTGCCCCCGGGCTACCCACAGCCAACAGTTAGCAGCGAACCAGCGCCAAAAGTCAACCCTACTTCTAATTTAGTTCTGGGATACGCCCCGTCTCCCGATCGACTTTTTGAAGGTAACGATATCCAGAAAACAGTCTGGGGAATCGAAGAAATGAGGAATCAAGAATTTGGAGAATACTTGGGGGTAAAAGCCAACCTCCCAGAGGAAAAAGTCTTGATTTCGACCTTCCAACAAACTTTACAAGATATCGCAGAGCAACCGGGCAAGCGGTCGGGTATTATCTACATAGTCTCGCGAGAAGATCGACTGGAACTAATTTTAGTTCCTCCCGTGGGGCGACCGATTCACTACAGCGTCCCCGAAGCCAACAGAGCAGCTCTTTTCCCCACCGTCCAGGAGTTTCGCGCTGAAATCACCAATCCCGCAAAACGCGCTAGTACCAGCTATCTAGCCGCCGCCCAGCAACTATATAAATGGGCGATCGCACCCCTAGAAAAAGACTTACAAAACTTAGGAATTCAAACTTTATTACTGTCAGTCGATCCCGGATTGCGAAGCCTGCCCTTTGCCGCTTTACACGACGGTAAAGGCTTCTTGATTGAAAAATACAGTTTCAGCCTAATTCCAAGTTTTAGTTCGACTAATACCGATTATAAAGCTGTTAGAGACGCCACCGTGCTAGCAATGGGAAGGTCAGAATTTGTTGACCAACAGCCATTGCCCAGTGTGCCGATCGAATTGCAAGCGATTTCGACTCAGTGGCAGAGTCCATCTTTCCTCAATTCCACTTTCACTTTAGAGAATCTCAACTCGGAACACGCCAAGGGAGGATTTCGGATCGTTCACCTAGCAACTCACGCTGAATTCAAACCGGGAAAAGCGAGCAATTCCTACATTCAACTGTGGAATTCCAAATTGCAGCTCGATCGCATGGAGAGTTTAAATTGGCGCAATCCGCAGGTAGACTTGTTAGTATTAAGTGCTTGTAGAACTGCTGTGGGCGATCGGGAAGCAGAGTTAGGTTTTGGAGGTTTAGCAGTCAAATCCGGCGCGAAATCTGCTTTAGGGAGTTTGTGGTATGTTGACGATGGAGGCACTTTGGGGCTGATGAGCGAATTTTACCACCAGTTGCGAGGAACCACAACTAAGGCAGAAGCTTTGCAACTGGCTCAACAAGCAATAATGTCCGGTAAAGTGCGGCTGGAAAACGGACAGCTAGTAACAACCGGTGGCAAGTTAAATTTACCTGCTCATTTACAACAAGGAAACCAAAACTTTTCTCATCCTTACTACTGGAGTAGTTTCACCATGATCGGAAGCCCTTGGTAAGCTGCCATCTTTATTTTTCTGTCTCCGCTTCTGAGGGACGAAAGTTTCTACATTAGGAGCAATGCCCGCTTGGGGTGGTTGGGGCGGTTCCCCCGTGGCTGCCCCAATTTCAACCGCCGATCGATCCAGGGGTTTGGAACTCTATTTCTGTTTCCTCACCACCAAAGTAATATCATCACAAAACTTCGGATCGCCCATATACTGCCGCACATCATCTATCACAGATTACCTAATGGCAATAGCAGGTAAGTCTACTTACCTGCTAATTTACAACAAGAAAAGCAAGACTTTTCCGCTCTTTATTGCTGGACTATTTTCACGGTGAGATTTTTTTTGTAAGTCCCATATTTTAAGTAGCAAATCTGTTCGTTCAACAATCATCTCTAACCCGTAGATGCTTTATCTGGGGTTGATTTGTCTCGGATTTGGGGCCGCAGTTCCGTAATTGACTCGACAGCCGATATTGAACAAACTCGAACTGCACTCAAGAGGGACAATCTGCTGATCGAGGAGGGCGCTGCAACTGACATACTCGTCGTTATTAGTATCTCTTACCATACATTCGATCGGCTGAGCTCCCGATCGCGCCGACCAACTCTTCATACCTACGACTGCAATCATATGCTGCCAGTAGAAAGCCAATAGCGATACTGCAAACAGTACAGCAACTGCTAATCCTACTTTCAATTTCCAACTATTTAGGACATTTCCCAAACTGTTTTTCACGTTTTCCACCCCAGAAATTGAGCTTTCAGTAGTTGTTTCTGGAGTTGTCAAGTTTGTTTGTGTTTGTTCTGCTGGAATTTCAGACATAATGTATCTCCTATGATTGCTGAGATTTTGCTAAGCTGGCAGTTGCCCTCGCTATTGCAAACTTTATCAAATTTTAGCAAAACTAGCCTGTACCGACAACAGATTCGGGCAGCACCGCCGGGGAAGTATGTATATTCACCAAGTGCGATCGCGCTTTCTATGCCTTTTGAGGTATTGCCCAATTCGCGATCGGCTATTTTGCATTTGGCGCAATAGAATAGTTGGTGATGTTCTCGGAAAACGGCTCAAGTGAATCAGCTTTTTTACGAACCGCAGAGATCGCAGAGGGCGCAGAGAAAGAAAAAAGAGAGAGATATTGACTTTCATCAATCATTTAGGGTTTCGATAGCAGTTCTAATAACTCAGCTTCCGACAGTAGTTCTATCCCCAAAGATTGAGCCTTTTCCAACTTAGAACCCGCATCTTCTCCCACAACCACATAATCTGTTTTAGCACTCACAGAACTTGTGACTTTACCGCCTGCTTTTTGAATCAAATCTTTAGCTTCATCTCGTTTCAAAGTGGGCAAAGTTCCCGTCAGCACAAAAGTTTTGCCTGCAAGTTGTAAATTTGTGCTGGCTAAATTGGAATTTTTCACTTCTGACTGCAATTGCAAGCCTGCTGTTTTCAACCGTGCAATTAAACTTTGATTTGCCGGCACTCGAAACCACTGATAAACAGCTTGGGCAATTTCTGACCCAATACCGTAAACGCCTTCAATAGCTGCGGCTGATGCAGAAGCCAAATCTGTCACATTGGTAAATCTTTCTGTCAGCAATTGAGCATTCACGCTGCCGACATGGCGAATTCCTAAAGCATACAATACCCGCGAATAAGGTTGATTTTTCGATTGGGCGATCGCGTTTACCAGCTTTTCTGCTAACTTCTTACCCATGCGTTCCAAACTCATCAATCTTTCCGCTGTCAAATCGTACAAATCCGCTGCCGAATGCACCAGATTGCTATCAACCATCTGCTGCACCAACTTTTCCCCAATACCGTTAATATCCAGAGCATCCCGGCTGCAAAAATGAATCAGCGAACCCCTCAAAATTGCTGGACAAGAGGTATTAATGCAGCGAGTAACGGCCTCCCCCTTTTCCCGAACTACAGGCTGTTCACATTCGGGACAGCAACTAGGAATTTGAAAAAGTTGAGCATTTGGGGGGCGAAGTTCCGGCAAAACTCGCACAAGTTCTGGTATAATTTCCCCAGCTTTTCTAACAATTACAGTATCGCCAATGTGGAGGTTCAGATCTGAAAGTCGATCGCTGTTGTGGAGAGAAGCCCGCGAAACCGTCGTCCCCGCCAACTGCACCGGTTTGAGTTCCGCTACAGGAGTCAGAGCCCCGGTTCTCCCTACTTGCACGGTGACAGCTTCTACTATTGTAGGGACTTCGGCGGCGGGATACTTCAGTGCGATCGCCCAACGCGGAAACCTCTGAGTAAAACCCAATTGTCGTTGCAGCAAAACCGAATTAATCTTAACAACAACCCCATCAGTCATGTAAGGCAAATTTCGCCGTTCAGTATCCCAATATTCGTAATACTCCCGAACCTCATCCAAAGAATAGCAAACTTTGCGATTGGGATTTACCTTAAACCCCATTCTTCGCAACAATTCCAACGATTCCCACTGTGTTTTCTCCTCGTTACCCTCATCTAAATGCAGAGTATAAGCAAAGAAATCTAACCGTCGCTTATCCACAATTTTAGAATCTAACTGCCGCAGCGTACCCGCCGCAGCATTGCGAGGATTAGCAAACAATTGTTCCCCCGCTTTTTCCCGTTCCCGATTAATTTCCTCAAACACAGCTAAAGACAAAAAAGCCTCTCCCCGCACTTCCACCACAGGCGGCGGATTATCTAAATTGAGCTTTAAAGGAATAGATCGAATAGTCTTAACATTTTGAGTAATTTCCTCTCCCGCAATGCCGTCTCCCCGCGTCGCACCGCGAACTAAAACTCCATTTTCATAGGTTAACGCTAAAGCAGAACCGTCAATTTTTAACTCGCAAACATAGGAAACCCCCCCCAGCCCCCCCTTGCTAAGGGGGGGAGTAATTTCCCTGTTTTCCTGATTGCTAATAGAAGATGTTATTCCCTCTTGTCCCCCCCCTTGATAAGGGGGTGTTAGGGGGGGTGCATTTCCCTCTTGACCGGGGGTTAGGGGGGGTGCTACCCTTTGCCAGCGTTCCTGCCATTTAGCAAATTCTTCAAAATTAAAAGCATTTTCCAAACTGTAGAGAGGAATATTGTGCTTGACGCTAAAAAATTGAGTAGCAGGCTGTTCTCCGACCCGCTGAGTCGGACTTTCTGCAGTAATTAATTCCGGGTAATCTGATTCTAAGTCTTGCAACTGGCGATAAAGTCGATCGTACACCTCATCTGGCATGATCGGCGCATCGAGAACATAATAAGCATAGCTAGCTTCCTGTAGCTGCTGCCTCAACTGTTGAATTTGCTGCTGAATTTCTGCTGCCATATCAATTTAAGGTTTTCGATTTTAGATGTTAAATTTTTGATTATATAGCCTTTCTCAGAAAGATGAGGTATGATGTTACTGACACTCACTCGTGAGGGTCAAACAGAGAAGATCAGCTCAAATGAACTATAATTACATGGTTCAGTAAAGCCACGCGAAAGCCATACCACACATAATAGCATTTTTTTGACAGCACGCGATGCTTGACTCATAACACGTTTACTTGTACCCAACTTCATACATTGTTAAAAATGAAAGCTTATTCGATTGATTTTAGGCAAAAAATCCTTGATACTTATCATGCTGAACCCATTTCACAAAAAGCAATAGCTAAGCGTTTTTCTGTAGCCCTGAGTTTTGTACAAAAATTGCTTAAACAATATCGTGAAACAAAAAACATTACTCCGAGAACTGACCGATGTGGAGTCAAAGGCAAACTGAATGCGGAGCAACTACTCATCTTGGCGGAATTGGTTGAAGGAAATAATGATGCAACTTTTGAAGAACTCCGTTATTTACTTTATGGGAGAATTGGATTTTCCGTTAGTAGAGCAACAATAGGAAGAATGATATAGCCTTTATCAGAAAGATGAGGTATCATGTAACTGACTTGAACGAAGTAAAAAATATAGAACCCGAAAATGT
>NZ_JAUBRN010000027.1:0-87168 GCF_036701875.1 Microcoleus sp. MON1_C5
CTACCGTTTTTTCAGAGGGGTCTAAGGGCTATGTCCTTTATTTTATCAATGTTTTGACGGGGTTGTCACCCCGTCAATAAATACTTCAAATCCCTTGCCATCCATTAAGTCATTCATCATCATTAATGTCATCACTTTTTTAAGACTAATGGCTCCACTTGCTGTAATTATTGCGGCTCGGTAAAATGGTTTTAGATCGGATACTCTGGTACCATGAGGCGAGCTAGCATAATTCCTGGTTAATAAGTAAAACCCCCATATCATCTATAAATACCAGGTTTTATAGATATATATTTTTCACTTTTTCCCAGTATTCTCCTCTTAATTTTTGCACCGGGTCTGTCGCCGCTTGACTGCTTCGTAGCGTCTTTTTTTGTTAGTCCCAGCCTTTTTAATTCTCGGCACATGGTACTAGGACTTATCCATTGTCCGTAAAAAAATCCCCAGTATTCACAATATTCTGACAAAGTGCTATCTGGATATTTTTCTACCAGTTCATGAAGTTGACGCTTAATCTCCATTCAACTCACTTTAGAGACTTCTACCTTGACGAAGTGGTTGCATATTTCCTGTAAGTTGGTAGCGCTTTAATAGTCGCTCAACAATTATATTTTCTGACATCAAATCTGGTCGCTAGTTGTCTAACTGATGTGTTGCCCTGCACGCACAGCTTTGACCACCTTTTCTCGAACTTAGATCGGTAATGGTTTCATTACTGCTATTAATATACTATTTTTAAGTGTACTCTATTTACCTGCAATTTGCTGTAGCTTTACATCTATAGAAATCCTCAATCATTTGTGAATTGGGAGCATCTCATATTTGTAAAAACACTTCTTCTGGCTCCTTGCTTCTTCCTCTTTCCTTCTGCCTCCTGCCTCCTTCCTCCCAACTCGAATTTTGGGCTTGGCTGCTTTCATTGAGATGCTCCCTGTGAATTTATTAATCCCTCAGAGCGGCTTCGGGGAGGGTTGGGGTGGGGTAAAAAATTTACGACTCTTGCAAGGATTGCTATATGAGTCGATTTTTGCTTGTGGAGTGGAATTTTTTTTACTCTATCATTATCCCCAAATCCCCGACTGCTTAAACACATCGGGATAAGAGAGGGCGATCGCCTTTGACGTTTAATTAGGTTGACTTAAATGCCAAGTCATTCTCGCTAATCCAAATTGCCGCGCGATCGAGAATCGCATTTGACTGATAGTCTTCTAAAGAGGCGATCGCCCAACCACTTGAACTCAGTTTTCTTACCACAGAGATAAGCTTATTGTCAACTGTTTATAGGCACAAAATTGATTTTATTGAATTTTCCTTCTTCCTCAAATCCGTTACATCCGGTACAGTGCTTTGTTGCCGAACTGCCTTACGCCATAAATTTTGGGATACTTAACAGCCTCATAAGAAATTTTATAAAGATTTACAAAAGAAACGTGTCAGAATGGAAACAATAAGGTAATGGGTAAAAGACAAGGAGGCACTGATGGTAGCGCTGACTGAACGAGTCCAACGCAGATTGACGGTGGAAAAAGTCGAAATTGCCTCTGACACAACGGCAATTCGATGCCTGGACTGGGATAGAGACCGCTTTGACATCGAATTCGGGCTCAAAAACGGTACAACTTACAACTCATTCATCATTCGCGGTGAAAAAACCGCCCTCGTCGATACCTCGCACGAGAAGTTTCGCCAGCAATACATGGAAACTCTGACGGGCGAAATTGACCCCAAAGAGATTGACTATCTAATTATCAGCCACACCGAACCAGACCACAGCGGTTTAGTCAAAGACGTGCTGGCGCTGGCACCCCAAGCGATTGTCGTGGGCGCGAAAGTAGCAATTCAATTTTTAGAAAACCTTGTACACCAACCATTTGAGCGATTGGTAGTAAAAAACGGGGACAAACTAGATTTAGGAAACGGCCACATTATCGAATTCGTATCGGCGCCGAACTTGCACTGGCCTGATACTATTTTCAGCTACGACAGCAAAACTCAAGTGCTGTTCACTTGCGATGCTTTCGGGATGCACTACTGTTCCGACAGCACCTTCGATGACGATTTAGCAGCAGTTGAGGAAGATTACCACTTTTATTATGAGTGTTTGATGGCTCCCAATGCTCGATCGGTACTCGCTGCAATGAAGCGGATGGCAGAGTTGGGAGAAATAGGTACAGTTGCGACCGGTCACGGCCCCTTGCTGCGACACAACGTAGTTGAACTCACCGGGCGCTACAAAAAGTGGAGCCAAGCGCAAGCTAAGGCAGAAACCACTGTAGCGGTATTTTACACTTCCGACTACGGATTTAGCGATCGACTCAGCCAGGCGATCGCCCACGGTATCACCAAAACCGGTGTCGCTGTGGAAATGATGGACTTGAGAATCGCCGACTTACAAGAAGTTGCTGAACTTGTCGGTAATGCTGCCGGCATCGTAATTTGTTCGCCACCGAGTGGCGGTACTGCTGCTGTGAATGCCGAAGCCGCAATCAACACAATTTTAGTTGCAGCTAACAACAAACAATCTTTCGGTTTGTGCGAATCTGGCGGCGGCGATGACGTATCTATTTACCCGCTGAGAAACAAGTTCAAAGAGTTGGGTTTAAAAGAAGCATTTCCCAACATTTTAATTAAAGAATCACCGACAGAAGCGAGTTATCAACTTTGCGACGAAGCCGGCACCGACTTGGGACAGTGGCTGACGCGGGACAAAGCAGTCAAACAGATGAAATCCCTCGACAGCGACCTCGATAAAGCTTTGGGACGAATCAGCGGCGGACTGTACATCATTACCGCCCAAAAAGGCGATGTTAGCGGTGCGATGCTAGCTTCTTGGGTAACTCAAGCTAGCTTTAAACCGCTAGGTTTAACAATAGCAGTTGCGAAGGATCGGGCTATTGAATCGATGATGCACGCGGGAGATAAATTTGTTCTCAACGTGCTCGAAGAAGGCAATTATCAAACTTTGATGAGGCACTTTTTAAAGCGTTTTGCTCCTGGTGCCGATCGATTTGCCGGAGTTAAAACTCAACCAGCAACCAACGGTTCTCCCATTCTGACAGAGGCTTTGGCGTACATGGAATGCGAAGTAGTCAGCCGGATGGAACTTTCGGATCATCATATCGTATATGCGATCGTCGATAGCGGCCGCGTCTCCAATCCAGATGCACTGCCGGCAGTTCACCACCGAAAAGTCGGAAATCATTATTAGGTAGGAATTTCGGGTGCTTATGCGGCATCTTACCTACGCAAAAACTCTCAACGTAGGGTGCTTATGGCGAATCTTACCGGCAGCTAAACTTACGGTGCGCCATAAGCCTTTTCTTACTTTTTGCTTTTCCATTTTCACTCTTAGGAATTGCCAATGCCTGCAAATCTTTTAGAAGACCGAGATTACACAATTATTATTGCCAGAAGCGATGCCAGCCGAGACCCTCACCATCCTTGGTACGAGGAGTGGGTAGAAGCACAGGCATCTCTGATTGACTTAGCAAAAAAATGTCAGGAATTTGACAGCGACGGCATCACCCTTTACGAAGCTTCTACTCCTATGTGGAAGTATAAAAATTCAACTGTTGGCCGGTTAGCTGAAATTTTGCAGCGACAAAATACGGAACCGGATTCAGCAAGCCCGACGGCAACTAATTTGGAAGAAGCTCTGAAAGCAAGTTTTAGCGATTATTTCGCAAACAAAACAGATGGCAAAGGGAAGAAAGGAGCAATAATTGTTGCAGTCCTCGATCAAAAACCCCAAGAAGTCGCTGCTGTCGCCGAAATTATTGTAAGTGCGGCAAATAAAATAGAGAAAGATGAAGAAATTGGAGTGAGCTTTATCCAAATTGGGGATGATTTAGAAACCAGGGAATTTCTGACTGATCTGGATACCAATTTACAGGGTAGAGGTGCAAGATTTGACATTGTAGATACCAAGTTTTGGCACGAAATCAAAAGAAGTTCTGTAGTTCAGTTTCTCATAGGTGCAATAAATGACTAACACTTTGATTAATAGACTCGCATCTGATGTCAAACCCCGCGACGTGCAGTTTATCCCGATCGCACTCGATACTTTTATTCTGCGATCGCGCACTTGGGATCGACTCAAATTTGAAGTCGAGTATTCGCTGCAAAAGGGTACGACAGCAAATAGCTATATTATTCAAGCTGACAAAACTGCTTTGTTCGACCCGCCGGGGGAATCTTTTACTCAAAATTACCTGGAATTTTTGCAGAAACGGGTGGACTTGACCAAGCTGGATTACATAATTTTGGGGCATTTCAATGCTAACAGGTCAGTAACAATTAAAGCTCTGTTAGAATTAGCTCCTCAAGTAGCTTTGGTTTGCACGAATCCCGCCGCAATTAGTTTGCGGGCCGCTTTTCCCGAACAAGAATTAAACATTCTGATCGTTCGGGGAGAAGAAACTCTCAATTTAGGAAAAGGTCACGCCTTAAAATTCATCGCGACTCCGACTCCCCGCTGGCCTGACCAACTTTGCACCTACGATCCACACACTAGAATCGTGTTAACGGACAAACTATTTGGAGCTCACGTTTGCGGGGATCAAGTATTCGATGAAGGGTGGAGCGTTTACAGCGAAGATCGGCGCTATTATTACGATTCCCTGCACGCATCTCAAGCAAAACAAGTGCTGGCGGCAATGGATAAATTAGCAGATTTACCCACAGCATTTTATGCTCCCGGTCACGGCCCGATCGTCCGTTACGGCCTTAATGAACTGAGCAATTTGTATCGGGAATGGAGCCAGCAACAAAATTCAAAAGACTTGACAGTTGCTTTGATTTATGCTTCGGCTTACGGAAATACGGCTACTTTAGCGCAGGCGATCGCCAAAGGAATTACGAAAGCCGGTGTTGCGGTGGAAAGTATCAACTGCGAATTTGCCGAACCGGGGGAAATTAAAGAGGCGATCGAAAAATGCGCGGGATTTATCATCGGAACCCCGACGCTAGCAGGACACGCTCCGACGCAAATTCAAACTGCTTTGGGAATTGTTTTATCTACCGCAACTAAGAGCAAACTAGCGGGGGTTTTCGGTTCTTTTGGCTGGAGTGGAGAGGCTATCGACTTAGTGGAAAACAAGCTGAAAGATGCTGGCTATAGAATTGGATTTGAGCCGATTCGAGCCAAATTTAAGCCGACGGCGGCGACGATTCACGAGTGCACAGATGTGGGAACGGATTTTGCTCAAGCTTTGATTCGATCGCAAAAATTGCGGGCACCGAAACCGCAGTTAGCAGCGGGAAGCGATCGCACTGAACAAGCAGTAGGGAGACTCGTTGGTTCGCTGTGCGTAGTCTCGGCGAAGCGGGAGGATGTCACCAGTGCGATGCTGGCTTCGTGGGTGTCGCAAGCAACGTTTAATCCGCCCGGTGTGACGATTGCGGTGGCCAAAGATCGATCGATCGAATCTTTGATGTATGCCGGAGACAAATTTGTGCTCAACATCTTAGCAGAAGGGCGACAGTTGCGGAAGTATTTCATGAAAAACTTTGCTCCGGGAGAAGACAGATTTGCCGGAGTCGAAACAATGGAAGCTAGCAACGGCTGTCTCGTTTTGACTGATGCTCTAGCTTATCTGGAATGCGAAGTGATAAGTCGGATGGAATGCGGCGATCACTGGGTAGTTTATGCGGCGATTGAAAACGGTCATTTGCTCAAAAATGACGGCGTGACAGCGGTGCATTACCGGAAATCTGGGAGTCATTATTAAGGGGAAGTAATCTTGATAAATCCTCGCTTTTCCACAAGTCCGCCGGGGGTTTAAACCCCCGGCTAATAGCAAAAGTCCTCTAAAGAGGACTGATGATTTTAACAGTCCTCTTTAGAGGACTTTTGCTTTGAGGCAGGGGTTTAAACCCCTGCCGGACTGGGGGAAAGCGCGTGTTTAATGATATAAAACTCCCTTACTTTTCTTTTATTTCCTTTTCCGGCCATAGATAAATAGCGCCAGAAATCAAAGTTAAAGCCACAGAAACCCAAAAAGCAATTACTGCGGGAAAATTCCACGCTTCAGACAGAGGAGCAATTAAAAGTGCGATCGCCACAATCTGACTCACCGTCTTCAATTTGCCCCAAATATTAGCTCCTGAAATCGTAGTTTTATTAACACGCCACCCCGCAATCGTCAACTCCCTGCCCAAAATCAAAAACACTCCCCAAGCCGGCACTCTACCCAACTCAATCAACACTAAAAGCGGCGCGAGCACCAACAATTTATCCACCAAAGGGTCTAGAAACTTACCCAAATCGGTAATTTGATTCAGCTTCCTAGCCAAATAGCCGTCCAGCCAATCAGTAGCCGCAGCTACCACAAAAATCGCCGTGCAAATCCAGCGGCTTTGCGCGCTTGGATCGTACAAACCGTAGAGCAGAAAAGGCACTCCCAGTAAGCGAGAGAAAGTAATCAAATTAGGCAAATTCATAAGAGATAGGACTAAGGTTAACTGGAAAATTAAACAAAGGTATGTAGTTGCGCTTTAGCGCTCTGAGCTTAGGAAAGAGCGCCCAAGCGCAACTACATACATAAAATTTAACCCTATTTGTGACAGTTGGTCTTAATCCTAATAGAAAGAAGTTCGGCAACGAAACAGTGTAAGGGATTTAACGAATGTAACCTATCTCAGGAAGAAGTCAGAAGTCGATCGTGCAATTCATTAACTGTCGATCCAGTTCTATGATATAATCTCTGCCGTAAGATTTATTTTCTAATCCTTGTACCAGATTTTCGGGCAGGTCTTGGGCAATTTCATTGCTACAAGAACCAGCAGCTAAAGCGATAGCTGCTACTGTATCGACATCTCCCGAAAAAGCAATGCAATCTTGGAGCAGTTTGCTCATACTATCATTTCGCATGACCGCAGTAATAGCTGCTCTAACACAGACCAAACCTTTAACGCTGACTTCTCCTTGCCAAGGTATCGACCACTCACCAGCTACGTGCCTTTCTAGAAAATTTCCCAAATTCTTCTTTAAACCTAGCTGATAAATAAAGTAATGGGACATCAAAGCGGCCGCTATAGCTGCATTAATGCCATCGGGACTGTTGTGAGTAATTGCAGCTTGAACGGTAGCATTTTCAATGACTTTTTCAATAGTAGGAAAAATGCCAATGGGGCCTGCTCGCATCGCCGAGCCGCTTTTATCGCTAGCGGAGTGAATTTTTTCTAAGAATTCTTTTCCGTCTTGAACTTGTAGCAAAAAATTGTACATTTTGCCAGCATAACCAAATCGCCGATCGCGGTGAAAAGCTGCAACAAATTTGCTGGCTAAAAGTTCCGGTGTCCAAGGTTCTCGGCTGACGATAGCTTCTGCGACGGCTAAACTCATCTGCGTATCGTCTGTGTAACATCCAGGCTGGATGTCGTGACGGGGATGCTTGATGTAGCCGTTGAGATTGTTGTACAATTCGATCGTCTGCTGGTCAACAAATTCAAAACCCGCACCGTAAGCATCACCAATCGCTAATTCTATTAACATATATTTAATCCGTTTCCTACTATTTCATCCCCTGTTTTTTCCTAAAATTTAAAATCCCAAA
Source organism: Microcoleus sp. MON1_C5 (assembly GCF_036701875.1). NCBI lineage: Bacteria > Bacillati > Cyanobacteriota > Cyanophyceae > Oscillatoriales > Microcoleaceae > Microcoleus > Microcoleus sp. MON1_C5. Next base: position 7,557 of record NZ_JAUBRN010000027.1, read on the forward strand.
ACACCCCAAAACAGCAAGTCTATTAACACGCACCGTTTTTACTGAAGACAACCCAAATTGTTTGGCAAATCAGATTGATGTCGTAGACAACAGACCACTTGCGCTGATAGTCGAGATCCATGAGTACAATATCGTCAAAGTCTTTCACTCCAGACCGTCCGTTGACTTGCCACTCCCCAGTCATACCGGGTTTGACATTTAAACGTTTCCAGTGAAATTCGTCATAGGCAGCAACCTCATCAGGAGTGGGCGGCCGAGTCCCCACCAAACTCATGTCGCCGACTAACACGTTCCAGAATTGAGGCAACTCGTCCAAACTCGTCCTCCGCAAAAAACGGCCGATGCGGGTAATTCGCGGGTCATTTTCATTCTTAAAAATGTGACCCTTGGCTTGATTCCTAACTAAATGTTTGAGGTTTTCTGCCCCGACAACCATCGATCGAAATTTCCACATTCTGAAAAGCCGCCCTTTGAAGCCGCAGCGGACTTGACTGTAAAGCAGCGGGCCCGGATTGTCCAATAGCATCGCCACTGCCACCGGCACCGCCACCGCAGCAGCAATTGCCAGTCCCAGCAGCGATCCCAAAATATCGATTAACCGTTTTACCTTGCTCGTTACGGATCGGTGATGCTGTTGTTTCGATACACCGACTCTGTAAGTAAATTCTTGAAAAAATAAGGACAGGATTTCTGATAATGATGATTTCCACGAGGCACCCATGGGAAATTTCATATGATTTGTCTCAACTTTAACGATCTCTTACGTCCATCTTATTAGCCATCCCAAATCTGCAGAACCTGAAATGCTGAGCTTTGCACAATCTTTAAAAACCAATAATACTTTTATAAAGTTTCTATGTATTTTTTATAAAAACGTATAAAGTTTATGTAAACTTACGTAAATTTACAGAAAAAAGTTAGTCCTAGACGCAAAAAAACCTGGTTTCGACTAGGACTCTTCCCGAAAGACAGGGAGGATACTACTGAGAAACCGGGTTTTTGGCCGTTTAGCGATAAATATCGGTGCGAACATCCCAAGCAAGTGTTAGCGGCTCTAAGAATTTTTGCTGGCTGCTAGAGGCGAGTTTGGCTAAATATTCGCGGACAACAGAGGCGTGTTCGAGATTCAAACGATAACCCCGTGAGACATCTTCAAAGAAAAGCGGCTCAGCCAAAATTTCTTCCCAATCAGGATTTTGCTTCGACTCCTGGGCCAACAGCATGAAATCTTCCTCCGCAGGCACAAGTCCCGCCGGCAAATTTCCTTCCAAAATCCGCAAAATCCGGGGTTCGCAGGTGCGGGTATTGACGCCCTGACGTTCCAACAACTGCAAAATTTCCTGAAAGCTCAAAGTTTCCTCACCCAAAACCTGCATTAATTCCCACAGCAGAAAAAAGTCGCTGTACTGCTGCTGCGACACATCTAAAATGTGAGGATAGAGACCCAAACTCGCCAACCCGCAGGCAACTCGACCAACTTTTTGGGAAAAATTTGTACTTTCAGATACCGAATTTAATGCAGAATTGTGAATCTCAAAAATATCTCGATCGACCTGCAATTCGTGGTCTTGAACCACGATCGCATTCGGCAGCTTCTGCCGCAACCAGCGGGCGATCGCAGGCCAAGCACCCATACCCCCTGCACAAATCGCCTGATTAATCCCCGCCGGCGACATTCCCGCGCGGCTGAGCAAAGCATTCAATTCGCGGTTTAACTGCTGCACAAAAGGCACTAAAACCAGACTTTCCAAATCTTTGCGCTTCACATCCCAATGCTGCTGGCCAATATCCAAAGCAAAACTTTTTTGATGTTGCAAAATAACTTTTATTTGCCTTGCCGCTTCTAACAATTGCAGGCCAAAAGCAGAACCTTGTAACCGCTGCTGCAATTGATAGCGGCTCGGCAAATCTGGATGCCCCGGACGTGGCAAATCGATCGACATTCCCCACGTTTCATTTTTAGCCAACAACTGACAGATAATATCCTGATCGAAAGCATCGCCAGCAAAACAAAAACTCTGGCAAGTAAAATCAGCACGAGTTAAATCTTGAAGATTGGACGGCAACTCAACTAAAGCTAATTCCACCGTCGCCGCCCCCGCATTCAAAATCAAAGTTCCCCCGCTAAAAGACGAAGCATTAACACTCAGCGGTGCAGCTTCTTCGCCGTCCTTAGCAGAATCCACGGCTGACGACTCGACTTCCATGCCATTTTTTACAGGAGTTACAGCAGCAAGCAAAGTGGCGATCGCATCTTCCACCACAAAAATTTGCGAATCAGAAGCCACCAGAGACGCGCCCAAAACCGCCTCCCGCAGATTGAACATATAAACATCCGACCAGCCGGCAGGAGTCCCCAAAATTACACCCTGCAAGTCTAAAAGCGCCGCATCGAGAGTTTCTGGCGTTAGTCCCGAAGCCCTACAGATTAAATTGGAAACTGGCAATCCTGCAAAAATTGCCCTTGGTGCAGAATCCAAAACTTCCCCCGATCCGTCAAATATTTGTCCCCGCAAACTCGGATTCAAAGTAGCCAGCAGTGCGCGCACACCTTGCAGCGGCAAGGCGATCGAAAAAGCCTGCAAGGGCGACCACTGCAACAGCGGTTCGTACATCCCAGCAGCCTCCCGCTGATAAGGAATGCCCACCTTTAAAGGCAATTTAAAATTTTCCAGTAAAAATTCTCCTGCCGCCAAAGCCTGGGGTCGGAATCCCACTGACTTGACTGTCACCTCTGAGCCTAGGCTTCCTGGGGCTGTGTTCGCCAGCACCGCAGCCGAGGGAATCCGAAAGCTGGCGTCTGCTGCCCAAGCCTCAGCCTGCAATGCTTCCCAGTAAATCGGGTGCAACTGGCCTGCTTCGCGATCGAGCAAAGCCGCAGACAGGCCGCTGGAACCGAAATCAATGCCCAAATACCAGCTAGAATTCCGGCGTTCTCGGGATGGGGCGATCGCACCTGCAACAAAAGGAGGCGCCAACTCTTCCTGCTGTGTGGCAAACTCGCTAAACTCGGTTTTCCCCTCAACAACTCCTGCTTTACTCTCTGTCGAAATTAGGTTTTTTTTTTACTTTCTGGAGGACTCGATCGCAGTTCGTTAGTTTCGGCAGTTTCTGGAGGGGGAGAATCAGTCCAAGGGTGATCGGTCTCGGTCAAACTAGCCAAAATCTCGTCTAGCGTCAAATTCGAGTCGTCTTCCTCTGCAAACAAGTCATCCTCAACTTCGTTTTCCAAAACAAAGGGTTCATCCTCAGGTGAGAGTTCCAACACATCGGAGAACAAATCCTCCAGCGTGCCGAGTTCTTCCTCTGCGGCCTCGGCAAAGGGATTTTTTGCAATGTCCTCGGGGGAACTCGCCGATAAATCCAAGCTGTTAGCGGCTGAGAAAATCGATCGCCGGGAGCTAGTATTTTCCAATCCCTCCAGATTGTAGAGGTCTGCCTCCAAAAGTTCCAGAGTATTGTTGTCCAAATTTAGAGCTCGATCGAGGTCATCTTCTAATGCCTCGACCGGCAGCAAATCCTCGTCCGGCGAAGCTTGGATGTACCCATCATCGAGCCCCTGCGAGGATGAGTCGAACTCACCAGTTTGAACATCGCCGGCACTCGGCACATGGGGCGCGGCACTGGGGTGGTGAGGGCTAATTTCTACAGGCGTTCTCAACGGCAAAGCTGCTGACTGAGGCACAGTAGCGCCGAACTGGTCGCTGAGGTTTTGATCCGTTTCTAGATTTTCTCGATCGTCCGCCTCAAGTTGCACCTCAGCGGTTGAGGGTGGTGCTTCTGAAACTTGAGCTACTGTTGCCACTTGCGGTTCAAATAAATCTGCAGTATCTAAAGTTAGAGCGTCTACAGAATTACCCATTACAAAGTCTGAATCTTCATCTCCTAAAATCTCTTCCAGAGAGTCGCCTTCCTCTAGCAGATTTACAAACAAATCTTCGGTCATTTTTAGCGAGTCGGCAGTTTCATTATCCGCCGCATTTTGATACTCTACACCTTCACTTTCGACCTCGATTTCAGTATTTTCTACCGGGAAACTTTCGATTTGTAATTCTACTTCAGGAACCGCTTCTCCCGCGAACAAACTTGCATACAAATCCTCAATCTCTTCGTTTTTTTCTGTTAACGTATTTTCCGATTCACCGCCAGGAAACCGAGTTTCATTTCGAGATACTTCGGGTGCAGAACCGACAAATTTATCTTCCAACTCCGGGAGCAAAATGGGGGCTTGAATGCGGTCGCGGTCGCGCCTCAACTGTCTGAATTGCGGAGAAATTTCTGTACCGGCGTAGGGCAATCTGTCTTGTTCTCCGAATTCGCCGGTGCGAATTTCCTGCACCGAGTGTTCAGTCAGAGTCTCTGCGGCTGAGTGCTCGATCGAAGTATTTGAAAGGGTGGGAGCGACAGGAGATTGATCGGCTGCGGTTGGGGTGACGGTTTCGAGATTATTTGCTAAATCGATCGGCTGTTGAACGTAGGAAGATGCTTCTCGTCCCAACTGTGCGGCCAAGTGGTTGAGCAAACCTGCGAACATCGCCTCGCTCTGCTGGCTCAAACCGTACATATTTTCGAGTTCTTGTCTCAAGGAAGCTTGATAGCTTTGCAGATTTGCTTGCAAAGCCTCGAACACGCTACCCATCCTAGAATCGAGACTCATCAGCAGACTGTCAGCATGAGATTGGAACAGTTGCATTTGCTCCAACCTCTGAGCCGGCGTCAGCAGCGGCTGTTCTTCTGAGGTTTCTCGGTTAAGTGTTACGTCAATAGCCGATTGTTCATCACCCGCACCGCCCAAAGAGTAAGCTGTTGCGCTGCTTTGCAATAACTGATTTTCTAGGGAACTTAGAATTTGGGAGAAATCGCTAGTCAAGGTTTCTTCCAAGCGGGCAGTCAGTACCTGCAAGAATTCAGCAATGATTCGCTGTTGGTTGGCTTGTTGCTGAGCTAGGGATTGTTGCTGCTGCCGTTTTGCTTCTAGCTGTTTGATTTCTTGAATTAGAGCTTGCTGCTCTTGCCGCAGAGCTTCTATGTCTTCTTGGAGCGGCCCTGTCAGGCTGGAACGCAGGTGGCTGATTTCTCCGGTTACGGCAAGCATGATTTGCTCTGCTGCTGAGGGGCCAGGGGCGGGCAGAGGCACTTTGGGCACTGGAACTGGTTGCGGGCGGACATTTGGGCGGGCGGGGGCTTTTGCGGCCGTTAGCTTTGAGTCTGAGGAAACCAGATAAGCGCGAACTCGCTCTAAAAGTTGGCGCTGGTGGACAGTATCGATCGAACCCGTCCAAGGCAAGCGGGGTGCGGGCTTGCTGAGTACCTCGTCTATCTCAGCAATCAGTGCTTGAATTTTGTACTTCTGAGAATTCAAGGGCGGAACCTCTGGGAATGCGGCTTGGGAGAAACTTTACCGAAAAAAGACTGAAGTCAGGCGGCAGCGATGCCAATAGATAGAATAATCTGAATGCGAGTCCGTCAATAATTCACTAATATTTTCTGACAACTGTTAATTAACGTTTTGCCTTCGGATAACTTCTATTGCCTATGATAGGTTAGCCGGTACTTCCGCACCAAATGCCCGCTGCTATCAATGGCAAGTGCTGTCAAATTCTGCGGCTCAGGGGCGAGTTTCCCGACCCGGAGGCTGATTCCTGCTCGTAAGAGCTGCGATCCCGACGAACTTTTGCCTTCACCGGCTGGAACGGCGGGCCGCACACTGTCACCGCGAGTTTGGTTAGTATGGTGGCGCGCCACTGTCTCTTGCTGTTTCACCGACTTGGAAAAAACCTCAAACAATTTGCGGTTTGGGATACCGAGATTCGGGATTGTTCCCATATACTGGGTTTGAGTAACCTTTAATTATAGCCTTTTATATGTATTCATGGCTAGATACTAATGGTACAATAATCTTGGGGTAGCAGAAAAGTTGGCTGGGAAGTCGGTGGGTTTCGCTCGCCAAGAGCGCCAGTCTTTAGGCTCGCAATGGCTGTGGATTTTGCCGATCGTGCTGACCTTTGCCAGGTTTCAGGCTTGCAGTCGGATTTGGGATCTGTCTACCGTGCTTGCAGGCTTGTGTTCGTCGATTCTGCCTTCTCGACAGCAGGGCCTAGTGACAACAAATCTCTCAGCAGTGTTAAGCTTTCTAAGCGAAGTGCTTTCAAAGGTAATTCGATCGGCTCAGTCGTTTGCCACCTTGCTAAAATTTTGTTAATAAAATTTGCTCAGTGGTATATATCTAAAAAATTATGGTATATTCTTTAGTTTCTAGCTCCCAATCAGAGCTTGAGGCTATTAATTCCCATATTGAGCCTTTGCCCGCAAAACTTTAGAGGTAAAATTGCCGATTTGAGATCCTTGATTTGAGATCCTTGTTTCTTGAATCTCAAATCGAATGACTCGGCTGCAAGCTATTTCTAACTGCCCAGCGCAGCTCAAGCGCATAAATTAAAATGATGGCCTCATGGAAGACCGCTTTAACACCCGAGATCCGAATTCCAATATAAATCAATTGATAGTTTCTACTCCTTTTTTTGCAGGATTACCCGATCCTGTAATCGAGAGAGCAACTGTCCACATCGTTACCCGCAGTCATCCGTCTAATCAAGTGATTTTACTCGAAAATGACTGGGGAACATCAGTGTATTTTATATTGGATGGTTGGGTGAAAATTCGCACCTACAACCTAGACGGAAAAGAAGTAACACTGAATATTTTAGGGAAAGGAGAATTATTCGGGGAAATGGCCGCGATCGAAGAAGCACCGCGATCGACAGATGTGATCACCCTAGCCCCGACACTGATCGGCAATATGCCATCTCAGGATTTTGTGCAGCTCATTCATACCGAGCCACTAGCAGGGATTCGGCTAGCCCAACTGATGGCCCGTCGCCTGCGACAAGTCAACCGCCGCCTGCGTTTGCGAGAGTCGGACAGTACCTCGCGAGTAGCAGATATTCTATTATTTTTGGCCGAGGGACAAGGGAAAATCATGTCCACAGGAGGTACAGAAATTCCCAACTTGCCACACAGAGAATTGAGCAGCCTCAGCGGGCTGGCTCGCGAAACAGTAACGCGAGTGCTGAGCAAGCTGGAAAAAAAAGGAACTATTCAGCGCGAACGTGACGTTTTGTGCATTCCCGACCTGCACGCCTTAGAGCGTCTGTTAGTCTAGAAGTATCAGAGTTTGCTAATTTGAATTAGATTCAACAGCACTCTCTGTTACCTAACTGATACTAATGATTTCCCGCAGGAGGTAAAGCTGTGAGTTTTAAGAAAATTTTCGCCGCCTTAGATGATTCTGAACTCGGCCACCGCGTCTTCACTCAAGCTTTAGAACTAGCTCTGAGCGATCGCGCCCAGGTGATGCTATTTAACTGCGTTACTGTTAGCACGGTGGGTCAGACAGCAGTGCCAATTCCGGTAGATTTGGGTCTTAATGTCGAGTTAATGGATCAAGCTTATCAAGCTCAACGTTTGCGGCTGGACAGGGAGGTAAAACAGGCTTCGGGTTTGCTGAACAATTACTGCGACGCCGCAGCAAAAAAAGGATTGCAGGTGGAATTTGACTGCAAAATGGACGGAGATCCGGGGCATTGTATCTGTGAATCCGCCGAAAATTGGGGCGCAGATTTAATAGTGTTGGGGAGGCGTGGCCGCACTGGGTTTACAGAAGCTTTTCTCGGCAGCGTCAGCAATTATGTCGTTCACCACGCATCTTGTTCGGTGCTTGTAATCCAGGAAGCCAAAATCCAAAAATAATGCTGGTGAAAATTTTGGCTGAGAAAATCCATCTAAAAGGAGACTTGCGTTCCTACCTAAACCCGGTTTCTGCGAGCAATATTAAATTTGGCGGCGAGGCATCCAAACAGTGAAACCGGTAATCAGCCGTATCGGGCGCAAGTCCCGTAAAATCTAAAATCTAAAATCTAAAATCTAAAATCTAAAATCTAAAATCGGGAATCAGCCGTATCGGGCGCAGGTCCCGTAAAATCTAAAATCTAAAATCTAAAATCTAAAATCGGATGAGTGATTTTTTTTCAGCAGACGCTGCGTCTAATTCGGGTAGTTCACCCAGTACAAATAACGAGCCGCAAACCGCCGATATTTCAGCAATGGCTGGTGATCGTACCAATCCCGATCCGGGGAAGCGCGCCTCTGGGGAAGCGCCTTTAAGGCTGGTAGAAACAGCTTTTTTAGCAAGTACGGCTAGCTTAATTTGGCTGGTAAATTATTACTTTCCGCTGGGGCCTTTGCTGCGGGTTTTTTTCCCGATACCCATCGCCCTAGTTTACTTGCGTTGGGGCAACCGAGCAGCTTGGATGGCAGCTTTGGTATCGGGTTTACTGCTGTCGGTACTCATGGGCCCGACGCGCAGCATTTTATACGTGATGCCTTTTGGAATTATGGGAGTTGCGCTGGGAGGACTTTGGAGGCGTAAAGCGAGTTGGTCACTCTCTATTAGTGTGGGCGCACTAATTGGTACTGTCGGCTTCTTTTTTCGGTTTTGGCTGCTGTCAGCGTTGGTGGGTCAAGATCTATGGGTTTACGTAACCGCCCAGGTAACAGAGATGGTGGAGTGGGTGTTTGTGAAGCTGGGCTGGCTTAATGTACCGAGTTTGAACACAATTGGGGCGATCGCCGCCGGGATGATTTTGGTTAACAATATTGTCTATTTATTTGTAGTGCATTTAGTAGCTTTGCTGCTATTAGATCGTTTGGGAAATCCAATCCCGCGGCCACCAAGCTGGGTGCAAGTTTTGATCGATTATGAAGAGTAGTTATTTGAAGGAAGAGGGAAGAAGGAAGAGGGAAGAAGAATCTCTTTACCAATTATATTATTTCTCTTATGATAACCGTTAGAAATTTTGTAGTGAGGAATTGAGTCCTCAGATTTTTATGAGGACTAAGATTTTCACTACAAACCTCTTTAAGGGCAGATTTTTATGAGGACTAAAATTTTCACTACAAACCTCTTCCATTGCGATCGTGACTGCGGACATGATATGACTAATTTAGCAACCGCCAAGACGGTTAAGGCATTTTAAATCATTGAAACTATTACTAACTACTTCTTTTTTATTATTCCTTCTTCCTTCTGCTATAGCAATCCTTGCAGAAGTCGTAATTTTTTTACCCTACCCCAACCCTCCCCGAACCCGCAGGGAGAAAGTAAGAAATTCACAAATGATGCGAGGATTGCTATATAACTAATAACTAACTATTATGATTGGTATTTATACAAAAGTTGAACAGGGGCAGCGATGGCTCGATCGCTATCGGGGACGAAAACCGATATTTGCCTGCGTGTTAGGATTTACCGCTACTGGCTTAATTCCGGGGATTTCAGCAGCAGGAGCAACCCCGCACGATCGACAATTTACTTGTTTAGCCGATGCAGAATTTTTGTATAACGGCCCCCAACCGTCGCCCCAATATCCTTTGCCGCCCCTAGAAGCGGGCGCGTCGCCGGTACTAATATCTCGCGCTGTAGTCGAAGCTTTGGAACTTCCCCTTTACCTATTTAATGCTGGTTTGCCCCTCCCACCTCCGGTACCTGCAATTGATTTGGGCGGCACTCCGGCAAAGTGTCTGATTTCTGGGAATGCTTTAGAACTCGAAACAGTCAAACATTTGCTCGAACAAGGATTAATTTGGGGAGCTAAATTGGCTGCTCAAACTAATGGCAGCTATTTAATTTTAGGGGAGTGCGTAGTTGGGGGAACGACTACTGCTTTGGGCGTGTTAATGGGTTTGGGTATTGCAGCGGCGGGCAAAGTTAATAGTTCTCATCCTCGCTGCAATCACGCTCAAAAATTGGCTGCGGTGACAGCGGGACTCAAGAATGCTGAGTGGGAAATTGGCGGACAAAACAGCACTCCCCTGGAATTGGTAGCGGCGGTGGGCGATCCGATGCAAATAGCGGTCGCGGCAATGGCGATCGCCGCGAGTCGGACTTGCGGGGTGCTTCTGGCCGGGGGCACGCAAATGCTGGCAGTGTACGCTTTGATGCAAGCCTTAGCCCGTGAATATACTCTAGTATGGCGTCCCGAACAAGTTGCGGTGGGGACTACGCGCTGGGTGGCCGAAGACCCTACAGGAGACACTGTAGGACTTGCTAATCATATCGGCGGTGTGCCTCTGTTAGCGGCGCAGCTAAGTTTTGCGGGATCTCGCTACGGGCAACTGCAAGCTTACGATCGCGGCTATGTTAAGGAAGGTGTCGGTGCGGGAGCCTGTGCGATCGCCAGTGGCCTGACTGCAAATTGGACTCCTCCTCAACTCCTCCAAGCTGTTGAAGCTTTAGCCTCGCGGTGTGAAATTAAACATTAGAGAGTCCTGGAGGCAAAAAACCAGGTTTTTACTGAAAATATGGGGGTTTTGCAGCAACGAATACACTCGCAAACCGGGTTTTTAGTTTTCTGTGCGTCCAGGAATCTTAGGAATTAAACATTAAAAATTCAGATGCGCCGATCGAGCTGCGAACATGGTTGTGCTGCTCACCCAGCTTGCTTTTAGCTGAATAATTATATCACTTTCTGTAGCATTTATGCTCTCATATTTACAGAATTACCTACACAATATCTGGCTTGGATGCAGTATTCCCCCTGCTAATTGCGGGAGATAAAAAACTCTATGCAATGAATCTATAAGTAGACGAGCATAAATCAAAACAACTTGTATTTTTTTTTGATTAGTACCCGATCCCCGCTAGCAATATTTAATTAGGCCCGCCTAGATGTTGCGAGTGCATTCTTTTCGAGAGCAACTGTTCTTCCAAGGCGGCAATTCGATTATAAGCTGCTGTTAGCTGAGCAGTTAAGCGCTGGATTTGAATCTCTGCGCTCAGCTCTTTTTCCAAGCTTTGAGAATTCTTGTCGAAGTAGCTGTCATCTAACAGTATGTCCTTGTGTTCGAGGAGGCCGTCGAGACTGCTGTAGCTTTGATAGGGCGAGGTTTGGTCATTTCCTAGGGTTCCAGAGCGATCGTTTCTCTGTTGCTGGGTCAGCTTCGTGTCCTTGGCAGACTCCAAGAACTTTTCATTGAGGTTTTCTATGAGTTTGTAGAGGGCATCGACTTGTTGGCTCAATACTGTAACTTGCTGGCGGAGCGCTTCCATACAATCATCCTTTGGCTCGTAACTTATATCTTTACATATAAGGTAAATCTTTACATAACTGGGATTTATCACTAAATTATTTAATTTTTGACGTAATTGTTGTGTTCCCAATCCTGACGGTAGATTTAGGGAGCCAGCTTGAAGATAATCGCTCGCCATTCGTGAGTCGATTGTAGATTTTAGATTCTAGGTTTTACACAGTCTGGGACACAAGAACCGGGTTGGTTAACCCCCATACTTCGTTCAAACCTTTAATCAGAGTTAAAACGTCGGGTTTCTGAGAGTCGGATCGCAGAGCGTCCTATTAGATTGAGTTCGCTCTCGCCAGTGCTTTCAGGATTCAGATGAATGGATTTTTAGTTTTTTTAGTTATTAAGCTGTCGCCGATTTAAAAAGGATTTTTTACTTGGGTTGTGTAAAAAGCGTCCTCCAACGGCCGATGGCAGCGCTCTCGTTGTTTCGTTATATTAAAAAATGTAACACAGATGCAGTCGATCGAGCCGGCTGGCGAGCAAAACTGGCTCAAAGGAACTTGGAGCAAAGAAATTAGGCGTTAAGTTGACGGAGTTTTCGGCATCGGAAAGCTCGATCGACAAGGTAGAAGGTAAAATCTGGGCAAGAGTCCAACAGACTCAGACCGCAGCAGAACCGAGTACAATGGCTCTGTGTTTGAGGAAGAAATAAGACAAATCGGCGCCAACTACCGGACTCGACAAACAATTATTTCCCGGGCTGTAGAACACAAAACGATCGGTCAATATTTAGAAAGCGGATTCACAGGTGAAACGAAGGTCTTTGCTATTGGGGGCCGCCACCCTAACTTTAAGTCAATTGGCGGCAGGGTGCGACTCGAAGCCCATTCTCAAAATTCGATCGCTCAAAAACGGTATTCCGGCCCAACTGGTAAGCAAATTTAGCCGCGATGTACAACCGTCTCCGCTTTTGCAGGTAACGCAAGAAGGACAATTAAAAGAATTATTCGCCCTGTTGCAGGAGTGGAAACAGGTTCCCCAATCAAAAAATCAAGCTAACTTGGTGATGTTGGGAGATTACTGGCTGACTTTGGCAATTAGGCAAAAATTGATTAAGCCGATCGATCCTGCTAAGTTTGCTAATTGGCCACAATTGCCAGAAAGATGGCAAAAACTCGTCAGGCGCAACGATGAGGGTAAATTAGATCCTCAAGGTAAAGTGTGGGCTGCACCTTACCGCTGGGGAAGTACGGTAATTGCTTATCGAACCGACAAATTTAAGGCTTTGGGGTGGACTCCGACAGATTGGAAAGACTTGTGGCGATCGGAATTACGCGATCGAATTTCTCTGCCAGACAGTGCCAGAGAAGTTATCGGTTTAACATTAAAAAAACTCGGAAAATCTTACAATACGCAGCAATTAGATCGAGTCCCAAATCTTAAAAAAGAACTCGCAAATCTGCACCAACAAGTTAAACTTTATAGTTCTGACGCTTACCTGCAACCATTAATTTTAGGCGATACTTGGTTGGCAGTAGGTTCCTCTGGGGACTTGCTGCCGCTGCTGCAAACTCAAAAGGATATTGCTTTAGTAATTCCAGTTTCGGGAACTGCACTTTGGACAGATTTGTGGGTAGAACCAGCATCAGGGAATCCAGTTTCTTTAGTGGAAAAATGGATTGATTTTTGCTTGCAGCCTCGGGTTGCTCCTCAATTATCTTTGCTGGCTAAGGCTAGTTCGCCGATAATTGTCGGCATGAAACCCGAGGATTTGCCGGAAGCTGTTCGCACTAATTCTGTGTTGTTGCCAGATGCGAAGATTCTTGCTGCTAGCGACTTTCTGCTGCCGTTTGGGGATGCGGGGATTGCCCAATATCGATCGCTCTGGCAAGAAACTAGGCAAGTAGTGAGAAGTTAAAATGTAGAGTGCGTCAGCTCTTGATTTATCGATTATCCAGAAAATTACTCGCGACTGACGCACCCTACTAAAATCCTTTCACCCTTCCTCGAATACCCGGATTTGAGAGAGATTCTAAATCAATGCGACAGTTAAGCCGATCGCCCTGGCACGAATAAACTGCCAAAGCAGTGCCTTGACGGTTGCAAACTCGCACATTGTAACCGTAATCGTTGGCGACAGTGCCAAAGCGGTTAACAAACTGATAGCGTTCCATATAATCGAGCAAACTCCAAAGTTGGCGGTTGACTATGATTATTACCCAAGTATTGCCGGGATCGACAAACCAGCGATCGAGCAATTTTCCGCCATAGAGTTTTTGAGCTAACCACAGACTCGGCACACTTTTTTCGGTTTGCGAAAGCGGGGGCGGCGGGAAATTAGCAGCGTTGCCAGTCGGGCAGCTCGGCTGCTGGGAATATGCGGCAGATTGTCCCCACAGCAAGGCTCCGAAGCACGCAGAAGCCGCCATAAGGAACAAAAATAAACTTTTTGTCAAAATGCAATTCTTGCGGGGATAAACATCGTATTTCATAATTATTGTTTTATTTTTTATATATTTCCCGTAGGGTCGCATTTTACCAACCATTTATGTCGGAAACTCGCCATCTAGAAAACCCGCCCGCGCACAGCACATAACCTACATCAACCTTACATTTTATTAGAGGCAAAAGATGTACATTGCGATTTTTTGTTGTGTGGGGGCGGGTTTATTAGATTGTTTTTTTTTTCTTTTATTGTTGGTAAAACCCGCCCCTACAGTCATGTTAAAATTCCGAGCGCTTAAACAATGAAGCAGGCAGAAAAGCAGTAAAAGTAGAACCGCAATCTAACTCGCTAGTTACTTCAATATCGCCGCCCATCATCTGACAAAAACGCTGGCTGATAGTCAGGCCCAAACCCGTACCGCCGTACTTGCGAGTAGTTGAATTGTCAGCTTGAGTAAAAGGTTGGAACAGTCGCTCTTGCTGTTCTTGTGTCATGCCGATGCCCGTGTCCGTCACTCGAAAAATTAAAAAGTCTGCATCCAAAATTAACATTTGAGCAACTCTCGGTTGATATTTATTTTTTAATTCTTCACTGGTAATTCTTTCGACACCCAGCACGATCGTCCCATTCGCACAAAACTTAGCAGCATTGCTGAGCAAATTCAGCATTACCTGCCGCACTTTCATCAAATCGCCGTGCATCGCGCCGATATTGTCAGAGATCAATACTTCCAAAGTATTGCCGTTTTTATCCATTAGCGGTTTGATAGTTGTTACCACCTCCTCGATTAAGCCTCCAACATCGAAGCTTTCGAGGTAAATCTCCATCTTGTCAGCTTCAATTTTGGAAATGTCGAGAATGTCGTCAATTAGGTGCAGCAAGTGTTTGCCAGCAGTGCGAATTTTGTCTAAATCCGAGACTACCTCTAAGTTGCCTAACTCTTCGGCATCTTCCACCAGCATATCGCTGTAGCCGATAATCGCGTTGAGGGGAGTGCGTAACTCGTGGCTCATGTTTGCCAGAAAAGCACTCTTGGCGCGGTTGGCGAGTTCTGCTGCTTCTTTGGCCAACTGCCACGCTTCCTCCGCATCTTTGCGTTCGGTGATATCCCGGAGTGTCGCCACTACGGCTTCGACGCTGCCGTCTGTGGCACAAACCGGACTGAGAATGTACTCGTAGTCGCGGGTTCCCCAGTTTGCCGTGGGGACAATTACTTCGCCTTTCTTGGGCTCGGCTGTCGCAAATATGGCGTGGCATTCTTGGTGAACCCGCTGCATAATTGTTGGCGACCAGCCTAATTCCTGCCAGGTTTTGCCAATCATTTCTCTGGGGTTCAGGCCGGCCGCTTGAGCGGCGGTGCGGCTGACATAGGTATATTTTCCCAATCGATCTACTAGAAAAATTAGGTCAAGAGAAGCACCTAGAATGCCGTCAACTGTTCTGGCGTGTCGGGCTACCTGAGCGGTCATTTGTCTGACTGTGATGGCGCCGCGGGCTCTGGCGGCGAGTTCAAACCGCAAGAGTTCGTTGGCTTGTTTGAGGAATAGGGTGCGCTGTTCGACTTCTATTTCTAGTTCTGCTTTGGCTTTTTCTAGGGTGAGTTCGGCAAGTTTGCGATCGCTCACATCTGTAGAAATTGTACCGACTGCATAAGCTTTACCTTCGGAGTTGCAGAGGGGAAATTTCAGAGAAATATAAGTGTGCGGGCCATCGTCTTGAGGGATGATTTCTTCGATGGTTAGGGGCGAGGAGGATTCGAGAACTTTCAGGTCATTTTCTCGCAAAGCTGCTGCTTTGTCTTGGGGAAAAATATCACGGTCGGTTTTCCCTGTTATTTGCTCTTTTGCGATGTCGAACAAATTGTCAAAATGGCGGTTGGTGAGCAGGTATTTTCCGTCAACATCTTTGATGTAAATTACTGCTGTTGAGTTGTCTAAAATCGCTTGCAGCAGTGCTTCGCTCTTTCGCAGGGCTTTTTGAGTGTTTTGGCGATCGAGTATTTCTGGCTGCAATTCCAAGTTGAGGCGATTTAAGTCTTGCCAAGCTTCCTGGACTAGATTTAAGGCTATCTCGCTTTTTTCTAGTTCTGTATGTACCTGCCGCGACTGGTTTGAGATGGAGTTTTCGGGCAATTCTAGGGGTTGGAAAGCGAGCGGGATGTGGGAATTTGCGATCGGGCGTTGGCGAAGCGGTCGAAGAGGATCGCCCGCAATTTTTTTATATCGAAAATCGACGGCTAATTGACCATCTAAACTCGATTTTTTGAATAAATCGGGGAATTCGCCGAAATTTAAATTGTCATAAATTAGATCCAACTTCCGGGGTCGCTGCTGCGGTTCGGCGGTGGAGTTAGATGCCTCATTCCCGTCTGCTGTGGATAAATCTGAGTTTGTGGGTTTGGCAATCCGGCGGGTGACTGCAACTGCCAAGGCGAAGGGGACAACGGCAGCCGCAGACAGTGCCAGCAGCCAGTTATTGCCCCACCCAGTTGCGATCGAGGTTTTGGGGATGAATCGCACTAAAATTGCTGCGGGTTTTCCCGCTAAATTGCCAAGGGACTTGGCAGCTACTGCATAAGTTTGACTGCCTGTTTGTACGTTTCCGGCGACTGGTTTGCCGCCGGCGGCGAGTGCAGATTTCAGCAGCGATTTCTCTGCCAGCAAGTCTGGTAACTGTTGGTTTTTTGTAAATGTTTGCGAACTTGCCAAAACAAATTTGCCGTCAGCCAGCGGTGCGTATATAGCCTGATATCCCCCGCCCTGTAAATTGAGAATTTTGCTGCTAGCAACTACCGACGTTTGGCTGATTATTTTTCCTAATACTAAGGCAGCAATCACTGTCTGAGTTTTTGGATCTTTTACGGGAGTTGCTGCGTAGCGGAGGAGAACAGGGCGATCGCCCTTTCCGGGCGGCAAAGATCCCAATTGTTCCTGAACTTCTGATTTGGCAATGATTTCGGTAGCCGTAATTGGCTGTTTTGCAGCGAATACTCGATCGACTATTTTTTGCAGGTTAAAACTTTTTCCCTTCTGGTTGGAGTTGACGCTAACCACAATCTGCCTGTTTTTTCCCACTAAAGCTGCGCTGTCTATTTCCCCTGTTTTGACTTGATTTTCCAAAATTTGCTTGACTGATTTTCGCAAATCAGATGTTGTTTGTTTACCGCTGTTGTAAGCTAAGGCTGTTTGGGCGATCGTTTTGCTGTCAGAAGAGTTTTGCAAACGGTCGGCGGCGCTATCGAGTTGGAGGTTGTAGTTAATTTCACTAAGGCTCAGTTCGGATTTAGCTTGATTTTGCAGTTGATTGCTTCCAACTGCCGATGTTAGCCAAAGTGCTGCTGCCGTTAGTCCGACGGGCAAGATTGTTTGTAAAGTCAGCAGTCCGATTAGCTGTTTTCTGGTAACCGATAAGTTGTAGGTACACGGCTTGAAAGCTGCTTTCAATCTTCTTTCGGAAGTCGCCACTTTAGTTTGCGGCAGACAATTTGGCTGGCTGTCGTTTAACTGAGTATGAGCCATAGTAGTAAATACGGGATCGGTTTTAGATGACAGGCCATCAATTAATCGGGAAGGGAATCAAGGTGAGATTTGAGATTTGAGATTTTAGACTTCGGCGTGAGCGCTCAGTCGAACGATTTTATATTTTATATCGAGTTCGCTTAATCACTCATCATAAAATTGTTAGCTCTCGCCGGGGGCAATAAAGCAAGAAAATGACTGGGATATTTTTAAATAAATCAATTTCTCGGTGTTCAATCAGATTGTCTTATTTAGTTGTTTTTCCATATACTGTCGGCTCCTATTTAAAGTTTGTTGCGAGCAGACAGGGGACATGGGTGTCAACTTCAGACTAAAACCATTTGTATCTCTCGTTTATAGCCGAGTCTCGCTCCCCGTAAATCCCCCTTAAGAAGGGGGACTTTGACGCTCTTGTCCCTGGGGGGTTAGGGGGGATCAGGAAGACTATGAACTCAAACAGTAGATTGGTACAACATAAGACGTTAAGTGGACACCAATGCCTGCAGACAGTCCGCAAGCTAAGTAGTTTTTCGATCGACTCTAGAGTAAATTCACTTAAACCAAAGTTTAACGTAATTATTGCAACACTTAGATACGCTCGATGGCCTTTTCCCTTCATCACCTTTTTTTCAATCCCACAACCGCCTGCCTGCTTTGCCGCCCAGTCGCTGGTGAGTATCTTTGAGGAGGCTGGGGATGTCTAACTCTTCGGGACACCGGGGCAAACATTCGCCACAATCGGTGCAGCGGTTGCCTTTGCTGCCGGGAAACCAGTGTCCGGCATTTTCAAACATGGCGTAGCGGTATTTGCCAAAGTCAGTCATGTCGCACCCAACGGCGAGATTGCGAAGTCGCAATACTTCGGGAATGTTGATGTTTTCCGGGCAAGGCAAACAGGCATAGCACTGGCTGCATTTGTCGGTTTTCAAAGTGGCTGCAATAGCCGATTCTAGCCGATCGAACGCAGCGAGTTCGGCGTGGGTGAGGGGAAAGTCGCGATCGGCATATTTCAGAGGTTGCTCTAATTCGGTCGCATTTGCAGCCCCCACACTCAGAGTCCCAATCCTAGTATCGCTGAGTAAAAATCGATAGTTCAACTCTAAAGGCGAGAAAGGCGAGCACAATTGTGCGAGAGTTTCCGGAGGCGTGTAGAGTTGCCCTCCTTTATCGGCTGGGGAAATGATGAAAACGCCCATATCTTTGTGCTTGGCGAGTTCAATTGCCGGGGCGTTGCGCTGAAAAAAATAGTAATAATGCAGATTGACAAATTCAAACAAATCTGTATTTATTGCAGCCAAAATCAGATCCAGAGGCCCGTGAGTCGAAAAGCCGACGTGCCGAATGCGACCATCAGCCAGGGCTTTACGTACAGCTTCCATGCAGCCTGTGGGCGATCGCACCCAAGCCAAATGTTCCCAAGTATTCAAACCGTGAATTGCCAGACAATCGATATAGTCTAAATTCAGGCGTTTGAGGGATGCGTCGATGCAGCGTTCCATGGCTGCTGCATCCTCCGTTGGGGAAATTTTTGTAGTGACGTGGAGGCGCGATCGATCGACAGACAAACCAGCCGAAAGGGCCGCGCCAAGATATTCCTCGCTGCAACCGTAACCAGCCGCAGTTTCCAGGTGATTGATTCCCTGAGACACCGCCTGTTGTACAGTCTGACAGGCAGTTTCCTCAGAAGCCAAATAGCGCATGGTTCCCAAGGAAAATACCGACAGGTGCAACTCCGTTTTGCCAAACCGTCGATAGCGCATAAATGTCAGGAAGTTTCGCCCGGGCTGAAGCCGCTTCTCTTGATCAAATCCTCTGGACGGAGGTTTGAGATAAATTCCCGGAAGGCCCGGCGTTCGGCCTCATCAGCATCTCGATCGACCGGTATCGAAGCATCGGCGACGACTTCTTCCATCACCCAGATGGGGCAGTTCGTTCGCAGGGCTAGGGCGATCGCGTCGCTAGGTCGGGCATCGATCTCTTTTTTAACTTCTCCCTGACGGACGATCAGGACGGCATAAAACGTGTTATCTTGCAGCGAGTGAATAACTATGCGCTCCAAGGTAAGACTCCATGCCTCTAAGAAATTGACCATCAGATCGTGAGTTAAGGGCCGAGGAGGTTTGTGCCCTTCGATCGCGCTAATAATAGCCTTTGCTTGCTCCTGACCGATATAAATAGGCAAAGCCCGTCGCTCAGTAGCGTCTCTCAATAAGACAATAGGACTGCGCGTGGCTGCATCTAAGGCAATTCCAGCGACTTTCATTTCAATCATTCGATCGGCCTCATAGAATTAAGAAACTGTAAGGCAGTAGAGAACTTGGACATAAAGATCACCTAAATCCAGTATGACTTGATCTTCGCCTGAATCTGCAACAGATCTGGGACTGTCGATTTTAGATTTTAGATTGACTCCAGGGGACAGGGGGACGGCAAAACCTCCTGTCTCTGGTTTGTCCCTATGGTTTGATGTAAATAAGCGATCGACTACGGAAAAATACTTATGTTTACAGGACTAATTCAATCTCTCGGAAAGCTGAAGTCGCTAGGCAACGATTATTTCCAAATTTCCTGCACATCAAACAACTCCTACCCAATTTTACAAGATTTAGCCATTGGGGACAGCGTAGCCGTGGATGGAGTCTGTTTAACGGTAGTGGAAGTTCTGCCGCAAGGTTTTGTCGCCGTCGCTTCCCCAGAAACCCTCCGCCGCACAACTCTGGGATCATTCCCCGATGCTTTGGTGAACCTAGAAACCTCCCTGCGCGCCGGTAGCAAATTGGGGGGACATTTTGTGACGGGGCACGTAGATGCGATCGGCACTTTAGCAACATCAACCCAAACCGCCAACGCTTGGGAGATGCGGTTTACTGCCCCACCAGCAGCAAATTCGGGATGGCAACGTCAAATCGCACCTTACATCGTTTCCAAGGGCAGTATCGCCGTCAACGGCATCAGCTTAACCGTGGCAGATTGCGATGCTGACGGCAATTGGTTTGAAGTTGCTGTCATTCCCCACAGTTTTGGTGAGACAAACCTCAGCTATTTGCAACCAGGAAGTTTAGTAAACTTAGAAGCAGATATTCTGGGCAAATATGTCGCCAAATTTCTCCGCAGCGGCTCAAAATCCCACCCCGAACCGTGGGAAGAAACCCCCACAATCAACAGTTTGGGAACAATTACACCAGAATTCTTAGCAGAACACGGATTTATCTAATCTGTGGGTACGCACCGCGCACCTTGCTAATATCTGAGATCTTACACCCTCCTCAATCAGCCCTTTACGCGCGGGTTATCCTGCCAACCCCACAAGAAAACTCACTCTTTGTGGAACAGGCAGGTGAGCCGGTTTTTGATTTGTATAAGGCCTCAGCAGCGAATTAATTATATCAATAATTGACTGTTCAAAGCAGAGGCACCCCACTAACTCTTAATTCTCTCTCTGCGCTCTCTGCGCTCTCTGCGGTTCATTAATAAAAATCTATTCCTCAACAAAATTGTTTTTCTCCCAAAACAATCCCGCAGCAATTCCTGCCTGAGAAACTAAAAACAATGCAGCAATTAATAGCTTTTGAAAGCCCGGTGCGTGGAAAAATGGATAAGTTAGCAAATTCAGATAAAATGACGGATGTTGTAGTTTCCCATTAGCCCCGCGTTTCGAGATAATTTGCTGAAACAAAAAAGCACCTCTACCATAATTGAATTGTTGTTTCCAAAATTTGCGAAGAGTTAGTGCATGGAAGTGATAGACTATAACTTCGGGAGCATAAATTGCGGCATTGCCCGAATGGAACCACCGATCGCAAAATTCCCGGTCTTCTCCAGCCGCTAGAGAAAAAGTCGTGTCAAAGCCGCCGATTTTTTGGAAAGCCTCAGCGGGAAGGGCAAAATTGTTAGAAGTGAAAAATTGCGCGCGATCGCCAATAGCATTATAGTAACTGTAAAGGTAATCGATGAGTTGCTGGCTGGCAGTAGAATAGATGTTATCCGGCAGCGCGTTTACAGTTCGACCTCCGATTAAGCAATCTGGTGTTTCCACAAATCGCTTTTCCAGATTTTGCAGCCAATCTACCCCCACAGTACAGTCATCGTCTGTAAACACTAAAAATTTGCCTTCTGCGGCAAAAGATCCAGTATTTCGCGCCGTTGCAGGGCCGGAGTTGGGTTGTGTCAGAAGTGTGATATTTAGCTGATTTTGAAAAGGCGAAATTGTATTTTCTACAGAAATTTCGGTGCTATCGTTGACCACGATAACTTGAAATTTATCGCGGGGATATTCAATTTCAACAAAAGACTGAAGACACGCCGCTAATTTATCGGGTCGATTGTAGGTCGGAACAATAATTGAAAATAGAGTTTTAGCTTGGTTCATGGTAACTAATAACTTTTAATTTTTCAAGCGATATAGCACCGACTCAGTATTAAAATCTTTACCGAAAACTGGTTGCAGCGGGCCCTGGCCACTTGTCAGCCAAGATAGAGCTTTCCTAGTAGCTGCGTCTGTCCCAGTCAGGGGCCCGAATCCCACAGTCCTAATTTTATTTTGCCGCAGGTTGTCAATCCATGCCGAAAGTCGATCGGTTCTAAACGGCACATATAAAACTTGTCTGTCCAAATTTCTCCCGTAAAACAGGTAGCTGCGCGAACTTAAAAAGAAGCCTATTCTTTCATCGGGTACTGTATTTTTATCAATATATTCGTAAATACCACGATACAGCTCTGTGCGTGCAAAATCTCGCTTTTCCCTCCAATGACCAATTAGTATCAATCCTATACAGACACCCATTATCACTATGTAAATCGATTTTTTGCGGGTGGGAAATAGATGATTCAGCCATCCGAAGCCAGGATTCATTTTCCACAATATCGCAGCCAACGTCACTGACACAAGATAAAATATCGGATCGGGTAATATATCTTGCCAAATGGGGCGTAATATTTTTACGATACTATTAATACCTTCTACTGGATTAGACTTAAAATTGTCAATCAACAAACTCCCCCAAACAATACTATCTCCGGTGAAAGAAGCATTTTTAATATTATCAAAAATTGTGTTGCTAGTAATTCCTAAAAAACCACTAACCACAACCACTGCCAGAACAACTTGATTTTGAGTTCTCAAGAGAGTTGCTGTAGCTGCTGCGGCGATGGCGAGTACGTTTAAAAAAGGAAATCCGTATCTGAGGTTAAAACCGAGTATAGGGCTGAGTTGACCGATCGACTCTCCGACAGTACCGGAGGTGTAAGGTGTAATTAAATACAGAATTCCTGTACTGGCGAGAAGTACAATTAAAATAATATTATTTTGATTAATTTTTCTGGTTTTACTCTGGATAAAAGCCAGAGGCGCTGCCAATACCTGAAGCGCGATCGCCAGAAATGGCAGTTGCAATCTAATGATAATTTGTAAGCCGACAGTTTGCCAGTGGGAAATATTGCTGGGATTAAATTGAGCTGCTAAAGTGCTTTGCCAAATCTTTAGAATTGGCGAAGCGGGCGGCTGCTGTACCGGAGGTAGTGGTGCAGGTATGGGAGACGGTAAGGGAACAGGCTCTAAGGGAATTTTAATATCGCCGACTTCGCTGACGGGATAATTGATGTGCAGCAAGTTTCTCGCATACCAAAAACCTCCTAAAAGCAAGCAACAAGCTATGCCGCACAGTAACACTGGTTTGAGAAAGTGGCGAATTCCAAAATTAGCTGGTGTAGATTTTTTATTAACCGCGAATCTTTTAATTTCTAATATTGCTAATCCTCCTAAAAGTGAGGCTGCATAGACTATTCCCGTGATTTTTATTCCGCCTAGCATTCCTGTGGCTGCCAAAAATAGGGAAAGTTCGGATTGCGATCTGCTGCTATGGTAGGATAAACCAAAATATAAACCGACTGTAAATATTGCAGCTAGCGGTAAGTCTGGGTGAATGGTGTTAACTTGGTTGAGCATCATCGGTACTGTCAATACTAAAGATGCTGCTGCCATACCGTGAATTCGCCTTGCTCCAAATTTTACGCTTAAGAGATAGACTGCAATTCCCTCCAGTACCCACGCAATTAGCAGGGGAAAAGCTGCTAGAAAATCTTCTCCGAAGGGAAGCACACATAAAGCAGATAAAACGTGCCAATTGTAAGGATATACTCGGGCTTGTTCTTGTTCAAAAATCCAATTTCCCGCAGCATCTAATAATGTAAATGAATGGGTTTGATACCATCGGGCGATCGCAGGTAGGTGAAACCACAATGAATCATAATTGGTTGTGGGTTTGCTTGCGAGAGTTTTTAACAGCAAAAATCCTGCAACAGCGGTGGCAAAAATAATTAGGAATTCTGAGGGGCCCAAAGGTTGCTTGAGTTGGGGAATCGGCCACTGCGAGAAGGTAAAAGTTTTGTGGTTTTTTGTATAAATCAGGATGAAGCAGATCGCACAAATCAAAATTTCTGCTATAATCACCGCAGCAATATTTAGTCGATCGGCGCTTCCTAAAATCAAGCCCATACAAACTTGTGCAATACTCCATCCCGTCACGAGTACGAGGAGAAAATGGGGAAATGAATACTTATTGTTTTCTTTCTGATTCTCGAAGGCAAGAGACAAGCTTAAGGGAATCGGGCCGACTATAATAATCAGAAATAAAATTAATTCCCACAAATGCTGCGCTATTAGCATAAGCTGCAAGTTACCCTTTTTTATCAGTTTTTCCTCGTTGCCCAAAAGAGCGTGGTAACGACGAAAAACAACGAGTTCGCGTGCTGGTTGCACAAAACATTAATTTTCTTGTGGGGTGCGCTTTTCGACCGTTCCACAAGAAAATTAATCTCAGCAATCCCTAATTTTTACCTGTTAGCTTGCTTCTGAGTTTTGGGTTTGACTGCTTCGGGATCTTTGGGCTTAGAAATGTCAGCTTTTAAGAGTTCCGGGAATGGCGGCTGGAGGTTGTGAACTTCGATGTCCATTCCCAGCGGCAGAGGTGGAAGCTGGGGCAGATCGTTTTCCAAATCCTTGAGTCCGCTAGCGGTTTGTATTTCCACCATCTTCGGCATTTGCGGTACTTTGGCGGTTTCCAAACTGCCGATCATTTTTGCCAGAGCGAATTCTAGCTGAGATCCCGGGTCGATCGCCACCCAACCTTGGTCAGTCATTTGCCGAACCTCGAAGTGAAGGTGAGGCCCTGTAGACATTCCCGTACTGCCGACGCGGCCGATCGTCTCTCCCTGTTTCACCCACTCTCCCGGTTTCACAAACAGTTCCGAAAGGTGGGCGTAGAGAGTTTCCTGAGACTTTTTGTTGTGGTTGAGAACCACTGTCAAACCGTAGCCGCCCAACCAATCGGCGATCGCCACTTGACCCGCATAGGCTGCCAGTACGGGCGTTCCCATCGGGGCCCCCAAGTCCGTTCCGGTGTGAAACCTGCCGTAGCCCATAACCGGATGAGTTCGCCACCCAAAGGGCGAAGTAATTGCCGAAGCAATAGATAGCGGAAACAGCAAGCTGGTGTTGCCATTTCCGGGCAGGCCTGCGGGACGCGGTGTGAGATTGTAGTAAGCAAAACCGGTATTGCTGCCGCTGCTGACACTAATGGCACCGACTTGAACCGGCCCGAGTCCCATGCTGGGCGCTGGAGCGCCGCCACCGTAAGATGCAGATCCGGCATAATACCCAGCGTCTGCCGAGTATCCTGCGTCTGCCGAGTATCCTGCGTCTGCCGAGTATCCTGCGTCTGCCGAGTAGCCGATGTTTGCCGAGTATCCAGTGTTTGCCGAGTATCCAGTGTCTGCCGAGTATCCTGCGTCTGCCGAGTAGCCGATGTTTGCTGGGTAGCGCGGGGGTGCGTAGGCTGGTTCCGGCGGATTTGAACCCCCCCAAACCTGGCTGCCTATTTGTTGAACGGCTTGACCGATCTTACTGACAGGATTTCCGCTACTATTTCCGGCTACAGTTTCCCCAACATTGTCTGGAATGCTTTCTGGCAGATTTCGAGGAGGAGGGGCTGCAATATAGCCGTCGTCTGCGATCGGAGGTTCTGGGCTGTAGTTGGGTTCTCCGGCATCGGCCGTCACCGGCTCGGAAACAGGAGGAGGCGCGCACAAATCGCCACCTCCTTCGCAGCCGGTCGATCGTTCTGCAAACTCTATACTTGTTGGCGCTTCGTACTCTTGGTACTCGCTGGTAGCGCCAATGCTGTAGTCTGTTTGGTCGATTTCAGCGTGGGCTGGGTTAACTGGCGCTTCAAAAGGCGGCTCCTGGGCCGTCGCTTCTGGCAAAGGAATCAGCGCGGGTTCTGGCAGATAATATTGGGTGGGAGGTGGTTCGCTGGCGTACTCCGGCTCGGACGGCGGTGCGGCATCGAAAGGCTCGGACGGCGGAACTTCTGCCTGCGGTTCAGGTTCAGGGTATGGTTCTGGCTCCACTTGGCTGTATTCGGGTTCCGGGGGCGGGAGAGGAGCTTCAAATAATGGCTGGAGGTCTGCTGCGCCGGGGACGGCTTGTTCTGCTGGCGGAGTTTCGGCTTGGGCCCAAACTAGGCCTTTGCTGAGCAGTCCCAGACTGGCAAGGCAACCCAGTCCCACCAGCAGTGAGCGATCGGACAAAAGGCGCGATCGAGTCCGGGTGCCTGTAGGGTTCTTTTTTTGCTGTTTGGTGTTCAAAGGGGCTGTTATTTGCTTGTCTGGAACTGGTTTCACGATTTTTTTTCCCAACTCAACAGGGGGCACAAGGATCTCGAAGTCAGGATCGAATGTATGGCAATCCTTGTCTTTATATACAGACCTAACTGATTTTACCGGGCTTGAGGCAATTTTTTTTGCACATAGAACAAGCTCGAATACCTTGCACATTCAGTCGCGATCGATATCCGGTTTTTTTGATCCCGATGGCACTTGCCTAGAAGTGTCTGACGGCCACACTGATGATAGCGCTTTGGCGTTCCTCTATGTTAATTAGTTGCCTATATTTCTCGGGTTATGCAAAATTTCGGCGCAGTCGGTTGTCCTAAAACCGCCTGCTCGATCGCGATTTTTTCCTTAAAGCTGGCGCTGCCTTTAAACTTCGCGGACAAAATTGTTGATTGTTTAGAATACAAGCTAAATGATTCGCTTGGGGATGGATAGGTTTCATGACTGTAGCTGGCGATCGCTTGACAAATTTTCCTGACTCTGAATGCGCCGGAGAGCCTGAGGGTATCAGTTGGGACTGGCAGAGTTCTGAAGGCTTGCCGTATCTGACTTGCAGCTTGCTTTCTCGCTGGTCTCACGGCTTTTTTACTCGCGAGTTCTCGCCCCGGGGGCCGATCGAGCTGACGGAAGTTCTCGAACCTGGGGCTAAGGTTTACCGACTCCAACAGGTACACGGCAATGCGGTACTCAAAACGAGTGAGTTGTCCCCGGTTGTGGCTCCGGGCCCGGAAACCGCTGCCCCAAGCTATGCTGAGGCTGATGGCTTGGTAGCCGAGCGAGAATTGGAGGCGCTGTGGGTTTGCTCGGCTGACTGTGTGCCGGTGCTGATTGCTGACGAGCGCACGGGACTCGTTGCTGCAGTTCACGCGGGTTGGCGCGGGACTGCTGCTAAGATATTACCAGAGGCGATCGCTCAACTTGTGGCACAAGGCAGTCAACTAGAAAATCTGAAGATTGCTATGGGGCCGGCGATCGCTGGAGAGGTTTACCAGGTATCTGTGGAGGTAGCAGCGGAACTGGGAGCCACCTTTGCTCCTAAGAGTGGCGTTAGTGCGACAGCCGACGGCATTCTAGAGTTTTTGCACCAACTGCCGGAAACGCCTGTCTTAGCCGATCCAGAACCGGGAAAAGTACGCTTGGATGTTCGCCTCTGCAATGCTCTGCAATTGCAGCAGTTGGGAATCGATGTTTCTCAAGTGGCGATCGCTCCTTTCTGTACTTATTCTGACTCGGCTCACTTTTTTTCGTACCGCCGCGATCGACTTAAAAAAGTCCAGTGGTCGGGAATTGTGAGTGCCTGCGGGACAAGTCCCTTCTGAGGGCATTTGGCAGAAGGTAAAATTTTAGACGGCCAAGATAAAAATAAAAATCTTTGGATTCATTATTTTTTATTTACGAATGCCAAATGCCTTCTAGTTTCTATTTTCGTAAGGTTTGCTGGTTCCTGTTTTAAAGCACCAAAAACTAGCAGCAAAACTTTTGGGAAAGCGGCAGAGCCCCCGCCCCGCTTTCCTCTCTTGTTAAGATTACTCTATAACGAGAGTCTTCAGCGGGTTATTACCATGAGTGAGCCAACTCCCTATCAACTGCTTGAAGTCGATGAAGATGCTTCCTTTGATGAAGTGCAAGAGGCCCGCACGCGCCTAGCTGAGCAGTACAGCGGTGACAAGAAACGTTTGGAATTGCTCGAAGCCGCTTACGATGCGATCCTCATGGATCGCCTGCGGCAGCGACAGGAAGGTAAAATTAAAGTACCCGAACGCATCCGCTTTCCCGAGCGGCTGACTCCGCCACCCCCAAGCTTTACTCCCTCTCCTCCTAGTGGCAGCCCAGCTTGGTTGCAGCGGCTAATTGATACTCCTAGTCGATCGGACATTTTGTGGCCGGCTGGGGTGTATGTGGGGTTAGGCGGACTGAGTATTTATCCGGCAGCTAATGATGGTTTACTACAGTTGACTCTGGCTCTTGGGGTCGGCTCTTGTCTTTATTTTGTTAATCGCAAGGAACAAAAATTTGGTCGGGCTGTGCTGCTGACTGTGGCGGGCTTGGTTATAGGCTTGTTGCTGGGAGGCTTTTTGGGTTCTTTGGTCAGTCCGGCATTTATAACAACAGAGAAATTTATCGCTTTGTTTACGTTTTTAATTCTGTGGCTGGTCAGCGGTTTTCTGCGATAGTCAGCAGTCATTAGTCAGCAGTTATTAGTCAGCAGTTATTAGTCAGCAGCCAACCACTAATAACTGTGGAATTAAGACCTCCGACAAGTAACATCGGCTAACAATTAATAACTAATGACTAATGACTAATAACTAATGACTAATGACTAATTTTTGCGACCTAAAATAATCTCAACTGCTTCGCTCAAATTGTTGGCAATTAAATCCGGTTGGTGCATTTCTAGTTGGGTGCGATCGCGAATTCCGCACAAAACACCAATTACCTTGACACCGTGCGTTTTTGCTGCTATAATGTCCGCCTCCGTATCGCCAACCATCCAAGTGTCAGAAGCCGGCGGCAGTTCGGCGAGAGCTCTTGCCATCAACAGCGGCTTATCTTTGACATCCCCGGTTTTAACGTAATCGTTGGGGAGGCAATAGCGGCGGTTTGCTGGGAAAAATTGCCCTAAATTGCAGCGGTTGAAGGCTTCATCTAGTTCCCTAACGCGGCGCATGGTCATCACCGCTAAGTCTACTCCAGCGCGCTGCACCTTTTCGAGGGTTTCCATGGCGCTGGCGACTGGTTGATCGTAAACCATGTAGGGTAGGGTGTGGACGGTTTGACGGCGTTTCTGAGCAAAATCGCGGGCTTGATCTGCATCTAATCCTGAGAGGATGGCAATTTCGGTTTCGGGAACCCGCGCGCGCTTCATGTCCCAAAACTCGGCTTTGGGGAGTTCGCGCACTGGTTGGTCCGAACGCTTAGTCTCGGCGAGACAATACTGGTAAACTCGGTAGTAGCGATCGGACACGTCCATGATCGGGCCGTCAAAGTCGGTAATAAGTCTCAGCATTTAGCAGAGTATTTTTAAGCTTTTATACAAATCCTTCGATACTATATCACTTAAAGGTAACACTTTGTTTACAAAAATTGACACAAATACCCAGGGGAGGTAAGGTCTATAGGAATGGTGCTAATTAAAGCAAACATTTGAATTAAACTGTGCTGTTCCTCAACTTTAGCGGTTGTAAGCCATATCCGGGAATTTAAAATTAAAATGTGCCGCACAAATAGTGTAAACCGCTACATATTCTTCATAAATCTCAACCTCAACAGAGGATGATTTTGACTGCGCTTTCTCACAAAAAGTGGGTCAAATTAATATTTGGCCCCATTTTTAAAATAAGCAAAAAACTGCTTGGAGAATCCAAAGTGTACTGTTTGCATAAATTTGCCACCGGTAACAGGTGATGACCTCTGCCAGTATAGAAATTCCCATGATAAATCGCAGCCAAACAACAACTAACTTTACCGGCTAACCTTTGAGAGAGATGCTCTACAATAACGATATGCTTCCCACATTAACTGTAGAGAGCAGCCCCAGAAGTATTAATATTCTTCTTTATAAGCTGTTATCCTTACGCAGGATTGAATACCTCACAGTCGATCGGGAACTTAAGATTAAAGAAATATCTGTGAAAGTGCAAGATTTTGCCTACATTCATGAGGAAGTAGGCGAAGGAAAAGACGTGCGCGATAGTTTTCCCGAACTGATAGGAATTGAAGGACTTCTTGAAGATATTATTGAAGAACGACAGCAAGATTGTCAGTTAAAATCAATTAGCCGAGTTCTCAAAGACGGCTCTTATTTGTATCTAAATTTGTACATTTTTGGTTATAAGGGACAAGCCAATGCTGATAGATTGATTATTTTATGTGAAGATGTGACAGATAGCATTGGCTCTCAGCCAACCATGGTTCAGGCTGCCAACAAAACAAGTATTAAAGGCGATAACTTAGCTGCGGCTGGCGATTATATTGACAAAATTATTAATTCCCTAGGGGATGTTTTGTTCGTAACAGGAACATCGGGCGAAATCAAAAAAGTGAATCAAGCTGCACAGCAATTATTTGGATATACCGAATCGGAATTAATCGGCCAATCCATATCCCTGATTACGGCTGAGGAGGAATTGTTACGCAAAGTCAGCCAGCTACCTCCTGCACTTAAAAGCGAATATTGGCCTCAAGTAAAAGTAGCTTGCCAAACGAAAATAGGTTTAAAGCTGATTGTTGCGTTTTCATGCTCTAATTTTGAGACAAGCACAGGAAGCCCGGATGCAGATAGCGAGGTTATACAAGATTTTGTTTATATCGGCAAAGACGTTACCAAGCAACAACGCATAAAAAAGTGTCAAGAAGCACAGTATGCTGTTACTCATATCCTGTCAGAATCAACTTCTCTAGATAGTGCAACTCCGAAAATTTTGCAAGCTATTTGCCAAAGTTTTGGGTGGGATTTTGGCGAGCTTTGGACGCCTGCAGAGGTTGAGAAAGAAACTAGATGGGGTGAGGAAATAAACTCTGAAACAGATCCGCTTTGGTGCCTGCCGCTTTGCTGTCCGATCGAGGCAGCTCCTTGTTGGCGGCGGGTGGCAATTTGGCAGGCAGCGGAGGAAGTTAGGGAGTTTGCCGAAAACGAGGAGCAGATTACTTTGGCTGCGGGTGAGGGTTTGCCGGGAGCGGTTTCCAGAAGCGGTTCTACGCAGTGGATTACCGATCTTGTGGGCGATCGCAATTTCGTGCGATCGCGCTTGGCCGAGGAAGCGGGACTGCGATCGGGATTCGGTTTCCCCATTCACGCTAGGAGCCAAGTTGTAGGAGTAATGACTTTTTTTTGCCGGGAAGAACTGCCACCGGATCAAGATTTACTTCAAATCATAGCTGTGGTAAGTTCTCAATTAGGGGAATTTGTCAAGCGCAAATATGCAGAGAAAGAATTGCAAGAAGCTGAAGCTTCAATCCGATTTTTGTACGAACAAGAAAAACGCCAAAGTGAAGAATTAGCTCGGCAAAATTTAGCTTTAGAACAAGCCAAATTAGAATTACAAGCAGCTAACATGGAATTGCAGCGCCTCGCTTCGGTGGATGGATTGACTCAAATTCCCAACCGCCGCTGTTTTGACAAAAAATTGGAGTTAGAATGGCAGTTGATGGAGCGAGAAAAAGAGTCGCTGTCTTTAATTTTGTGCGATATCGATTTTTTCAAACTTTACAACGATCATTACGGGCATCAAGGAGGCGACGAATGTTTAAAACAAGTAGCCGAGATTTTAGCTAGCAAGGCTCAGCGGGCAGGAGATTTAGCTGCCCGCTACGGTGGCGAAGAATTTGCGGTAATTTTGTCGCGCACTGATGTGCAAGGAGCAAAGCAGATAGCTGAAGCAATTCGCAGCGATTTGAAAGCAGCGGCAATTTTTCATGCTGCTTCCAAGGTAAGTAATTTTATAACTCTTAGTATGGGTATCGCTACTACTGTACCTGCTGCTGGTTTATCGATTGAGGAGTTAATTGGACAGGCCGATCGAGCGCTGTATCGAGCTAAACTAGAAGGGCGCGATCGTATAGTTTGCCTAGACTTGAAAAGAGAATTTCAGGCCGGGAAAGGAGTATTTTCTGATGATTGTGAGAGAAGCTAAAATCGCTGACGCA
Source organism: Microcoleus sp. MON1_C5 (assembly GCF_036701875.1). NCBI lineage: Bacteria > Bacillati > Cyanobacteriota > Cyanophyceae > Oscillatoriales > Microcoleaceae > Microcoleus > Microcoleus sp. MON1_C5. The sequence continues at coordinate 38,916 of NZ_JAUBRN010000027.1, forward strand.
CCTGCAATCGCACGGGTTAATCTAGATACTTGGCGGACAGCTTACCGAAAAATTGTACCTACAGATTACCTCGCGCAACTGTCCTATGAAAAAGGAGAAAGCCGTTGGCAAGAAATCCTGGCAAACGTCAAAAATAGTGGGGTATTTGTCTGCGTTGCTGAGAATGACTCGGGACAAATTGTGGGTTTTGCGGCAGGTGGTTGCGAGCGCACCGGCAAATATGTATATAAAGGAGAATTATTTGCCATCTATATTTTGGAGGAATATCAGCGTCAAGGAATCGGACGGCAACTCGTGAGAACAGTTGCCACAAAATTGGCAGAGTTAGGTTTGAACTCGATGCTAGTTTGGGTACTAGGAGACAATTCAGCCTATAGGTTTTATGAATTCTTAGGAGGTGAAAAAGTAGACGAACAGCAAACAAGTAGAGCAGGAGTTGCACTCAAAGAAATTGCCTACGGTTGGAAAGATATCGCAGTGCTGATTAACACGCCTGTATGACCTAAAAAGTGGAAGTTTTGTCAATCATCTATCAAACTTCCCCTCTTGATTTGTTCCCGTTCAATTGCCTCAAACAAAGCTCGAAAATTCCCCGCCCCAAAACCTCCAGCTTGCACCTGTTTGCCGTTAACTAAACTAACTCGGCGCTCAATAATCTCGAAAAAGAAAGTCGGTTCTGCAAAAATTGGCTGGGTAAAGATTTGCAGCAGCATCGCTGCGGGAGTATCTTCTTGCCAATCTGCCAAAACTTGACAAGCTGCAATTGCTTGCCAATCTGCGGGCAAATAGTTTTGCCGCTGCTGCAATTCCGAGTAGTATGTTGGAGGAACCGGCAGAAAAGGCAAACCGCACGATCGCAAATCGGCAACAACACCCACAATATTATTAGTTTGCAAAGCCATGTGCTGAATTCCCGGCCCCCGATTTGCGCTCAAAAACTCTTGAATTTGAGAATTAGCTGATGCCGGTTCATTAATCGGGAATTGCACCCCACCTTCAGCGTGCACCATAACTTGGCTCCGCAAAGCCGATTTCTCAGTCTGAATGTCAAAATTTTGCTGCGGTTGAAAATTTAATATTTTTTGATACCAACTAACAGCACTTGACAAATCCCCAGATTCAACATTTAACACTACGTGGTCAATCCGGGTAAACAACGGCCGCTTATCCGAAGCCGATAGCAGTGAATGGCTGCCAATTCGCTCCACGAGCGTATGGCTTAAATCTCCCCAGCCCGAAATTTTTGCCCGCTTAAAGTAGCCTCCTGCGTTTAGGTCTTCTTGAATCGGTTCTAGGATTTTAGCGCCTTCAGCAGCCGCTCTAGCTACCGCTAATTCAATATCTTTTACCCGAAAACCCACATCGGCAATCCCTGGAGGATGAAACTTCAACCAACTAGCAGCGGGACTAGCGGGTGTCAGGGGCGAAGATAAAATAAAACATACATTGCCGCTGCTGACAACTTCAGTGCGAGTGTGGCTGCTGGCATAACCTGCTATTGATTGAAAGCCTAACTTGCCGACAAACCAGTCGCGGGATACTTTAGCGTTTTCAACGTAAAATTGAATGCGATCGAACTCCATAATCAATAATTGAAAATGGAAACTGAAAAATGGAAAATCTGCTGATTTTCAAGGCGAAATTGCAAGGGAGGAATTGAGTAATGGATATTTTTCATATTTTTTATTACGCGCCCAGTTAATAATAACCTAAAGATTGAATATCCTAGCTCCCTCTGAAGGTAGAAATAAGTCGGCCCTTAAAAGAAACCCGGTGTGTGCGATAACTTAGGTTTGACCGCTAGGCCTTCACCAATAGGACTAAGGCAAAAAAATGGTTTGACGTGCTATTTATAGGAGTAAGGTGCGCGAGCCCATGCACCTACATAATTAACTGCTGTACAAGTTCTCAAACCTAAAAATATCATAATTTTTCTTGCCTTCAGCTTCCGCTGCGTTCTGCCTTCAAATCACTCCTCAATAGCTAAAAAAACAAATGACTTTCCGGCTGAATATTAATCTCCATGGGCACAGCTTGCGGGTCAGCCGAAAGAGCAAACATAATCGCATTGGCGGCAGTGTCGGTAGTCAGCATTTTTGACCTGTCTACCTTCAAACTCACATTATCCCAAAACGGAGAATCCACCCCGCCAAAATAGAATAGCGTAAACTTAATACCGTAGCGTCGCAGTTCATCTGCCATGCACTTGCTGAAACCAACTACCCCAAACTTTGAAGCGCAATAAGCAGTTCCCATCGCCATCGAATGCTTGCCCAAAATCCCGATGACATTGCAAATGTGGCCGGATTTGCGCTCTTTCATCACATTCGCTGCTGCTTGAGACGTGTAAAAACTGCCTTTCAAGTTCAAGTCAAGCATGGCATCTAAATCAGCGGGTTCTAACTTGTTCCACTGCTTGAGAATTCCGGCACCGGCGGCGTTTACGAGGGCATCAATTTGTCCGAAATGCCCGCCAGCTTTGTGCATCAGCGTCTCGACTTGGGGCAAATCGGTGATATCGGTGGGTACGCACAGTACCTCTGTTGCCGAAAGTTCGCTAGCTAAAGCGTCTAATTTACTGCTGTCTCTGGCGGCGAGCACTAGCCTCGCACCCGCATCAGCGAGTTTGCGGGCCACCGCTGAACCGATGCCGCCAGTTGCACCCACCACAACCACAACTTTGTCCTGCATATCCCTTTACATTTCTTTACGTCCCGATTGTATGATAACTCAAGTTGCTAGTAATGGGGAGGTTGATATATTTTAATTTTTAATTAATTGAGGGAAACTTGCCAGCCTTTTTCGGCTTTTTTTAGCTGGAGAGAAGTGCAGGATTGCAAAAACTTAGTAAATTTCCTACCGAGATTAAAATCTTTAATTATTTGGGTAATTTGTTTGCCGTATTGTCTGTGAAATTCGCTGCCTACATTGGAGAGAAATACAGAATTTTCACGAGAGTTGCCGGTTAAGTCGCCAACGATTTTGACAAGAGCTCTTTCCAAGTCTTCCAGAGAATTAATATCGGTCAAAGTCGCAGGTGCTGTCTGGTGGTTATTCAGAATTTCTTGGCTAAGTATTGGCGGTGGGGGCGATAATTTTACTTCAAAAAGAGTGACATAAGTTTGAGAAACTTCTGAGGGTTTGTGGAGGACAAAATCGGTGGGATATTTAAGAAAGATATCGCGGGTTTTAGTACCGAGCAAATGATGGGCAACAACTTGATTGAGGACTAAGCCGTAATTTTCCCTAAATAAAGCTGAAACAGTAGAAACTTTTATCCACTGAGTTGAGGTGCGTTTTTGCTCTTTTTTAATTAATTCTTTTAGTTGAACAACTAATTGTTCTAGGGGTGTAATTTCCGGTATGGTTACAAGGGAATGGGTTTCCATTTGTCCGGTTTTGCTGTTTAAAACTAGGATTTTATCTATTTGTTTGCGGACTTGAAATACGGTTAGTCCGTGGGCTTGCAGTGTATTGCTGAGGTGAGTGAGGGCGCGATCGGACGAACAGACAAAAATCTCTTTGGCTGTGGGATAATGTACGAAAATCGATGCGCCGACTGTAGCCATTTTTAAGTCGGCGCTGTCTTTGCCGGGGGGGACGTGAATTAGTTGATAGCCGCGCTGGTGAAATTCGGCATCTTTTTTGCCCATGCTGCGCCAGTTGGCAAAGGCAACTTTGATTTGGATGGGATAGTTGCAAATTCCCTCTAGGAATTTTTCGGTTTCGATGGTGAGTTGCAAGTTTTCGACATCTAGCAGCAAGATAGCAATGCCGATAGGAAGCGAATTTGTTTGATGGGTGGTGGGAGTGGGAGGCTTTGACGAAACTGAGTTTTGTGATTTAGCGGGTGCTGTTTGAGATTGGGCTAGCTGCTGAATTTTGGCCGATAATTTGCTGAATTGAGGTGAATTAACGAATTCTGGAACCAGCAGAATTTGTAGGTATTTTTTCGCAGTCAGCAGCAGGGAATCTGTATCGCTGGCTACTGTGAAACTTTTTGTCAATTTTCCAATCAAAACTGACTGAAACTCAGGTTTTGCCCAGGGGGTTTTCCTGTATTTTTCAGCTATCCATTCGGGATGCTGTTCCTGAATGGTAATTAGGGTTTGAGCTATATAGCGACTGATGGCGCTGAATGCGAGAGATTCTTGAGTCGCCAGCAAGGGGGTTCGATCGGGCATGGCCCTCTACAATGCGGGATGCTGTTTCAATTTATCACAATTCTAGTTTGTCGCCGGGAGTCGGACGATCGCCCGCCAAATTAAACCGGCGGCAATTAATGCCAATCCTGTCAGCCAAATTTCCCTGTCCACCCAGAAAGCCAGAAACAGACAATTCCCCAAACCCGCCCAAGCCAACCACTGCGGATAAAGCCTTTCGGCGGGGGAAAGTTGCAGCGCGGCGAGGTTGGTGATAGCGTAATATATCAAAACGCTAAAAGCGCTAAATGACCAAGTGGTTTTGACATCGCCGACGAGGATTAAAAGTGCGATCGTAACTTCGACAACCACCACAGCCACGTAGGGAGTTGTCCCCGCAGGATTCAGCCGCGCCAAGACTCTCGGCATATCCAAGCGCCGCCCCATCGCCAGCCAGATGCGCGAGAGCCCTAAAATTAAGTTCAGCAAGACTCCCAACATAGCGGTAATTGCGCCGACGGCTAGCAGTTGAGAAACTCCTCGAATTGGGAAACTGCGGGCGATGACTTCCAGGGGTGCAGTCGTGCCGCCTGGTTGTAAAGACAATTTATCGCCTCCCCCCGCGCCTGCGACAACTACTGCTACCCCCACGTAAAGCAGCATTGTCAGCACCAAAGTAAAAATTATGGCTTTCGGAATGGTTTCCCTCGGTTCCCGCACTTCCTCGCTCATTGTGGTGATGCGAGCGTAACCGCTATAAGCGACAAACATCAGGGCGGTGGCCTGGAAGATGGAGCCGATCGAGCTATGATTCTGTAGCGCGGGCATTTCCCACCTTACCTCTGGCAAACCGACAGCAACAAACACCGCTAAGGATAGAAGTGTAACTGAGACTATGGCAGTATTGGCAATATTCGATCGCCTAATTCCCGTCAATACAATTAAAGTGAGGGCGGCGAGGGCGACTAAAGCTGTTAGGATCAGGTAAGTGCGATCGGCTACACCAACGGCATTTAAAAAATACCCCGCAAAACCTAAAGCAGCAGTAGCCGCAGAAGCCGTTTTCGCCAACAGAAACATCCAGCCTGCTGTAAAACCCAGCCAAGGATTGAGATATTTGTAGCCATATTCATAAGTACCGCCGCTAACCGGATGATTTGCCGCTAATTGAGCGCTGCTAAGGCCATTGCAAACAGCAACTAAAGCCGCAATACCTACAGCCAAAATCACTCCCGGCCCAGCAACTTCCGCTGCAATCCCGATACTCACAAATACTCCCGTGCCAAGAATTGATCCCAGGCCCATGAGAGTTGCGCCGAAAACACCTAACTCTCGCTTCAGAAGTGGTGAAGACATAAATATAGCGGTTTTCTGTTCAGTGCCATACTGATATTAGGTTACATCTAGTAATATTTGCAATAATTCCGGCAGGGGCTTAAACCCCCGCCTCCAAAATCAAGTCCCCAGCTAGGAGGACTGAAATACTTATTGAGAATGTTGACCAATCTGAGTTAACAGTAAGTCAAATACTATTACTATTTCAGAGTTTTGTTAAGAGGACTTTAACTGTGAGACAGGGACTTAAGGCCCTGTCATAATATAGCGACTCAGAGAAAGCAAAACACCCTGGTATTAACCGAAACGGCCTTGAATGTAATCTCTCGTACTCGAATTGCCCGCAGAAGTAAAAATCTTACTTGTCGGTCCAAACTCCACCAGGCGGCCGATGCGACTTTCATCAGTATTAAAAAATGCAGTGTAATCAGAAACACGAGCCGCCTGCTGCATATTATGTGTCACAATCACAACAGTTAACTGCTGCCGCAGAGTCTGAAATAACTCCTCAATCTTCATCGTTGAAATCGGATCTAGAGCAGAACAAGGTTCATCCATCAGCAAAATTTTCGGCTTCACAGCCAAAGCGCGAGCAATACAAAGCCGCTGCTGCTGTCCGCCCGAAATCCCCTGAGCTGATTTATTCAAATCGTCTTTGACTTCATTCCAAAGCGCCGCACTTTTAAGTGCAGATTCCACAATTTCATCTAATTCTGCTTTGCTTTTGCGACCAAAAATTCTCACCCCGTAAGCAATATTATCGTAGATGCTCAGCGGAAAAGGATTCGGCCTTTGAAACACCATTCCAATTTGGCGGCGCAAACTATTAATGTTTACTTTCGGGCTGTAAATATCCTGTCCAAAAAACTCTACTCTTCCTTTAATTTGAACCTTTCCCTCCAATTCACCAATCCGGTTGAGAGCTTTGAGAAAGGTAGATTTGCCGCAACCTGAAGGGCCAATAATCGCCGTAATTTGCGGGTGAGGGATATTCATCGATAAATTTTCTAAGACTTTGTGAGTTCCGTAATAAAAACTCAAGTCCTGAACCCGCAGTGCTGGCATTGCATGGGGGTCAATTTCCGGGGTAACATCGTCTAGGAATTGATCTGTATAGTTTTCTGCTTTCAAGTTAGCTTTAGGTTTCATTATTTGCGGGTTATATTGTTAGTATTTGACTGAAAAATGCACTTTAGTTATTGATTTATCGGTTTTGCAAGCGTTTCCGAGTTACTGTACGGGATGCGACGCTAGCAATTAAAACCATACCCAAAAGGACAGAGGCAGCAGTCCACGCCAATTCGTTCTGCTCCTTGTAAGGAGAGCTGGCGTAGCTATATATTAATACCGACATAGAAGGAGTCGGAGTCAGCAGTGTCTCGGGAATTTCTTTGAGTTTTGAGATAGTTTCTGCACCTATGGGAGACTGCATTATCTCGCCCAATTTATCAACTAAAGGAGGCCAAAATTGACTCGACAACGCCGTTACAATCAGCGGTGCGGTTTCGCCGGCGGCCCGGGAAGCAGCGAGTAAAATACCTGTGGTAATAGTTGGAAGTGCTGAGGGTATGATAATGCGAAACATAGTTTGAAAGCGTCCGCCTCCCAAACCAGCAGAAGCGAGGCGATAAGAAGTAGGCACTAATTTTAATGCTTGTTCTGTTGTCAGAGCAACAACTGGAAGCATGATGATGCCGAGGGCAAAACCGCCTGCTAATGATGAAAATGCTTTGGTGGTAACGACAATTAGGGCGTAGGAAAAGACGCCAACGACGATCGACGGAACGCTGCTGAGAATGACGGTGATAAAGCGAATACTATTGGCCATCGCTTTGTTTTCTCTACCAAACTCAGACAAAAATATTCCCGTCATTACGCCGATAGGCACGCTGATCAATGTCGCAATTCCCACCATTAAAGCAGTGCCGAGAATGGCATTGGCAAAGCCGTTGGGCTGGTCTTCAACTCCGACGGGTGCGGGCAAAGATACTAGCACTTCCCAGCTCAAATGTGTAAGTCCTTCCCCCAAGATTTTGTACAAAATAGCGAACAAAGGTAGCACGGCAAGAGCTGTGAGAAAGCAGGCAATAAGTGTCATTCCCCGGCTGAACAAAGTTCTGCTCAGTGACAGGGGGTTGTAGATTTCTGCATCCAGAATACTGTTTGATTTTTGTGCTTGAGTCATTTTTATTTTTTAGCTCCCTTAACGCCCATTAGCTTAACCAGCAATACTGCCACTGCATTCACCAACAGAGTGATGACAAATAGAATCAAGGCTAAATACATCAAAGCGCCAATGTGCAGCGGTTCGAGAGCTTCCCGAAATTGACTTGCCAAAACAGCAGGAATTGAGTAGCTGGGAGCTAGCAGGGATTTGTTAATTTGAATCGAGTTGCCAATCACCATTGTGACGGCCATTGTTTCGCCTAAAGCGCGTCCCAAGGCCAAGATTGTAGCGCCTATAATTCCTGAACTAGCTGCTGGTAATAACAGCTTAAATATTGTTTCCCAGCGGGTGGCACCGAGGGACATCGAAGCACTTCGCAAATCTACTGGGACAGATAGCAATACATCGCGGCTGATGGCGGCTACTGTTGGCAAAATCATAATTGATAACAGTATTCCTGCCGGCAGCATTCCGGGGCCTAAAGGTTCGCTGCTGAACAGGGGAAACCAACTGAAATTATCAAACAATGACTGCTGCAATGGCAACAAAAAGGGAATCAAAACAAAGATTCCCCAAAGGCCAACTATCACGCTGGGAATAGCCGAGATTAATTCAACCATGAATCCCAAGGGCGATCGCACCCAAGGGGGTAAGAAGTTCTCGCTAGTAACTATAGCTACTGACAGCCCTAAAGGAAGTGCGATGATTATGGCGATCGCAGAACTAATCACAGTGCCGTAAATAAACGGCAATGCCCCAAACTGCAACTCGCCGATATCCCACTTGGGATTCCACAAGAAGGAGAGCCCAAAATTGCTAATAGCTGGCCAAGCATCTTTAAAAATTATCGCGCTTATCCAGAACAGCGTGCCCGCTGTCGCTAAGGCAAAAGCCCATACAAACACTGTAAATCCTGACTCGATCCATAAACCTTCGCCAGAAGTATCTGTCAAGTCTAATGCTGTGTTTATTTCTGCCGATTTTCGCGTCACTTTTTTACGTTTTTTGGAAGGATTGGTCATACCGGAATTATTGCGTAAAAAGCGAAATATTTGCTTGAAAGACGAGTAATTCTAAGGGGGTTGGTGCGCGCTGCAAACCTGGTTTGTAGGGGGTGCAGCTCGCACCTTACATAGTAAACTTAGCGCACATTAACCTGATAATTTATGAGTTTTGAGTCATACATTTAACTCGTCCACTCCTAACCCCGTGCGCTCGCCCCAATTAACCTCTGGCAACCACAGTCTGATTAACTGTTTGAACCACCTTTTGAGCTGTAGCTGAAGGAATCTGAGTAAACTCTAGCTGTTTGTTGATACCTTGACCTGTAGTCATCACCCAATTAACCATCTTTTTAATAGCCTCTGCTTTCGCAGCAGGATACTGTTTGTAGATTAACAGCCAAGTCAAGCCAACAATCGGATAACCGTCGTTAGGATTGCCTTCTACTAAGCGGAAGTCTGCGGGGAATGTTTCCCCTGCTAAAGCTTTCTCTGCTTCAGCCAAGCTAGGATCTACAAACCGGCCAGCTTTATTTTGAATAAATGCTGTTTGGAGATTGTTTTGCCGAGCATAAGTATCTTGAACGTAGCCGATCGCACCCGCTGTATTTTTCACCAAAGCAGCTACGCCGGGGTTTCCTTGACCGCTGACAGCGGTGTCGGGCCACTTCGGCTGAGCGGCAGCTTTGATGCTGCTACCAGTTGCCTGCAAGTGGTTAGCAAAAATAAACGTTGTACCGCTGCTGTCTGCCCGCACAGCTACTCGAATTGGAGTATTTGGCAAGCCTTTAGCTTGTCCAGAAATTCCGGCTATTTTCGCATCATTCCAGCGAGTAATCTTGCCTTCAAAGATGCCGTTCATGGCATCCTTATTTAGCCTCAGATTCGTCACTCCGGGCAAGTTGTAAACAACTGCAACAGCACCGCCAGCAGTCGGAACCGCCATGACGCCGCGCTTTACTTCGGCTATTTGCGCCGCAGTCATCAGCGCGTCGCTGCCTGCGAAATCAACAGTGCCTGCAATTAATGCTTTGATACCAGCACCGCTGCCAGTTCCTTCGTAGTTTACAGTAATTTGATTGGCACTTCTCATCTGAGAGAAGTAGCGATCGTAAAGAGGTTTAGGGAAAGTTGCTCCCGAACCGTTTAGTGTGACAGCAGCTACAGCAGAACTAATCAACGAGAGCGAAAATGCTGCTACCGCTAGTGTCACTATAAAACTACGTCGCCAACGTCCTGTGAAAAAATTCATACTCCTCCTCTCCCTTAATAGCCGACTTTGCAAATCTCCTCCATAGGATAGACTGAAACCTCCAAAGAAAGGGATATAAAAGAATAAGCTTGTTTTAAACTTTGGTTAAGTTTAGATTAAATAATAAAAGAATAAGCTAGTCTTAAATTTTGGTTAATAATAGATGAAATTTTCATACCGAAGACTCGTAAACCTGATTTATTAAATACATCAGGGAGCTGCCTGTGCGATCGCCACTTGATGCTCCTTACCCTTTTTCTGAACTTTAAATTTTTGGCATGACTGCAAAAAATCGTAAAAATTGCTACCCAAATGCAGCGATTGCAGCTTTTTAGTTATTGGTTGACCGTATTGCTTGTGAAATTCGGTCGCTACCTGGTTAATGCCAATGTAATTGCCTGGAGATTTAGCAGTTAATGCCAGTACAATATTTGCTATAGATGCTTCCAGGGCGGATGAGGACTCTGTTTTTGAAGCCGCTGCTGCTTTTGGAGCGATCGCCACTTGATGTTCGTTACCGAGCAATTCCATTTTGAAAACAGACGGACGCGATTTAAAAAAATTAATTAGACTAGAATCAGGCAAAAATTTTTTCACAAGTAAATCGGCATGACACTGATATTTAGTATAAAATTGTTTCTTGATTGTTGTAACAGGAATAGCATTTTGTTTTAACTCAACTATCGCTTTCGCAATCATGGCTACAAGTATCTTTTCTAAAGCAGCCAGCGAATTAATCCCAATTGAATTTACTGACTGGGTTTCGGGAAGTTTTTGGGATTCAATATCTAGATCTACGACAAGAGGAGTTACACACTCTTTAGTCCCAGAATAAATTTTGTCTTCTGCTGACTCCAACAGTTTTGCTGGATGGGAAGTTGTAGAATTGAACGCAACATTACGGCGCTCTTGAAAAAGCTCAGCCACACTAGAAAAACGAGCGATTCGCTCATCAATAGATTTGTGTTCAGCCTTCAACAACTCTGCAACTTGATTAGCCAATTCTTCAAAACTAGGGATTTCCTCTTCCCTTTCGCAAGAATAGTGCTTGCTATCACCATTCTGACAGTTTTCTACAGACAAAACAGAATTTTGCCGACGCACCCGAAACACAGTCAATCCCTGATTTTGCAACTGATTGCAAAGGTGATTTAACAAACCGTCCGAAGAACAGACAAAAACTTGTTGCACATCCCGATATCGATATAAAATAGCCGCGCCAAAAGCAATCATTTTACCATCAGCACTATTAGCACCGCCCGGAACGTGAATCAGTTCGTAACCGCGATCGTAAAGTTCAGCATCCAACTTGCCGATACTCGGGTTTTTCCAGTTAGCAAAAGCAATTTTAACTTGCAGGGGATAGTCGCACAAACCGGCTAAAAATTGTTCTGTATTAACCTTAAGTTTCAGATTTTCGGCATCCAACAGCAAAATCGCAATCCCGCCGGACTCTGTGGTGGTTGCATGGGCGATTTCCTTCGGGATAGCTTCGCTTAACCGTGTTTCGGTGCATTTGCGACTGAAAGACTGCGGACTCAACCGCTCAAAAAATTGTTTGCGGCAAGCTTTGCAAAGATACCGCTGGTGCCCGTTGGGACGACCGTTTTTACGAACTTGGTCAGATTCGCATCTTGGACATTTCATGTAACCCATTATGCAGCCTACTCCCGAACCGAACAAGGCATTACCTATCTTCTTCTTTCTCTTCCTTCGCGCCCTTGGCGTCTTCGCGGTTCGTTAAATACGTATCTTTTGAGCGGTTCAGGAGTAACTTGTGACAGTCGATCGGCTCATAATAACAAAAGAACGTTAACAATTCTTAAAAAAAATGGCTAGAGACTTGCGGGGATTCCTAAAACTACTCGAAGAACGGGGACAACTGCGCCGGATTAGCGCTTTAGTCGATTCCGACCTCGAAATTGCCGAAATTTCCAACCAAATGCTGCAAAAAGGCGGCCCGGGATTGCTGTTTGAAAACGTCAAAGGGGCAGATTTCCCCGTTGCGATTAACCTCTTGGGTACGGAACAGCGCGTTTGCTGGGCGATGAACATGGAAAAGCCGATCGAACTAGAAGAGCTCGGCAAAAAACTGGGAATGCTGCAACAGCCAAAACCGCCGAAAAAGATTTCCCAAGCGATAGAATTCGGCAAAGTCCTGTTCGACGTAGTGAAAGCCAAACCCGGCCGCGACTTTTTCCCAGCTTGTCAGCAAGTGGTACTTGAGGGAGAAGGGCTGGATTTGAACAAAATCCCGATGATTCGCCCTTATCCGGGAGATGCGGGCAAAATTATTACCCTGGGTTTGGTAATTACCAAAGATTGCGAAACCGGTACGCCGAATGTGGGGGTTTATCGGTTGCAGTTGCAGTCAAAAAACACGATGACTGTACACTGGTTATCGGTGCGGGGCGGGGCGCGGCACTTGCGGAAAGCGGCGCAGGCTGGTAAAAAGTTGGAAGTTGCGATCGCCCTTGGAGTCGATCCCCTGATTATCCTCGCAGCAGCAACCCCAATTCCTGTAGATTTATCGGAATGGTTATTTGCCGGACTTTACGGCGGTTCCGGCGTGCAATTGGCGAAGTGCAAAACCGTAGATTTGGAAGTACCGGCGGACTCGGAAATCGTGTTAGAAGGAACGATTACGCCGGGGGAAGTTCTGCCCGACGGGCCCTTCGGCGATCACATGGGTTATTACGGCGGCGTGGAGGATTCGCCGTTGGTTCGATTCAACTGCATGACGCACCGCAAAGACCCGATTTATCTGACCACATTTAGCGGGCGGCCGCCGAAAGAAGAAGCAATGATGGCGATCGCGCTTAACCGTATTTATACCCCTATTTTGCGGCAGCAAGTATCGGAAATTGTCGATTTCTTCTTACCGATGGAAGCCCTGAGTTATAAAGCTGCAATTATCTCGATTGATAAAGCATATCCCGGTCAAGCGCGCAGGGCTGCTTTAGCATTTTGGAGTGCATTACCGCAGTTTACTTACACTAAGTTTGTGATTGTTGTCGATAAAAGTATCAACATTCGCGACCCGCGTCAAGTTGTGTGGGCAATTAGTTCTAAAGTCGATCCGGTTCGAGATGTATTTATTCTGCCGAATACGCCCTTTGATACGTTAGATTTTGCCAGTGAAAAGATTGGTTTGGGAGGCAGAATGGGGATTGATGCTACTACGAAGATGCCGCCGGAAAGCGAGCACGAGTGGGGGGAAGTTTTGGAGTCCGATCCGGATGTGGCGGCGATGGTAGAAAGGCGTTGGGCTGAGTACGGTTTGGCCGATTTGAATTTGGGAGAAGTCGATCCGAATTTGTTTGGCTATGAGATGAAGTAGGGGAATCAACCGTAAAATCTGAGATATCGCACATCCTCGATCGACCTGTTGGGGCGGGTTTTTCCAACCTTTTATGACACAGATAGACAATCTCAAAAACCCGCCCCCACCCAACTAAAAATCGCAACTTACCTCTTTTTTGTGCGGTCGGGACTTATGCGCTTCGTGATAGAAACCGGGTTTTTTGCCTTATCTGCGGGCTGTAACGAAGTATTCCCGCAAAAACCCGGTTTCTGACCACCCGTGCGTAAATCCTAATTTAAACAACAGCTACTCCGTCTCCCGAACTCGCTGAAGCATTCCTTGCGTTGTTGGATGCTGGGAAAGTTGCGAGTCTTGACCCGTTGATATCGCCTGCTGGAGAAAATTAATGAAATTCCTACAAACTCTTTGGGTGTCGGGATGATTCTTCCCCAATTGGTTAAACAAGATTTCTAATGCTCCCAGAAAAAACGGTTCTGCCTCCGGGTAGCGACCCATTGCATAGTAGAGCCATGCCAGATTGTTCAAACTCAATGCCGTATTGGGATGGTCGGCTCCGAACTGCTGCTCGTTAATCGTGAGCGATCGCACTAACAAGGGTTCCGCCTCGGGGTAGCGTCCCATTGCCTCGTACAGCCCTGCTAGATTGTTCAAACTCGTTCCCGTATGAGGATGGTTGGCTCCGAGCTGCTGCTCCATGATGGCGAGCGATCGCACATACAGGGGTTCTGCTTCCGGATAGCGACCCATTGAATCGTACAGCAATGCCAGATTGTTCAAACTCAATGCCGTATTGGGATGGTCGGCTCCGAGCTGTTGCTCGCAGATCGAGAGCGATCGCACATACAAGGGTTCTGCTTCCGGGTAGCGTCCCATTGCACGGTATAGCTCTGCCAGATTGTTTAAACCCTTAGCCGTATCGGGATGGTCGGCTCCGAGCTGCTGCTCCCAGATCGAGAGCGATCGCACTAATAAGGGTTCCGCTTCTGGGTAGCGCCCCATTGACTTGTAAATCCCTGCCAGATTGTTCAAACTCAATGCCGTATTGGGATGGTCGGCTCTGTAGCGTTCCTCCGTCATGTGAAGGCAAGCTTGATACCACTTTTCCGCCTCTGCCCACAAACTCTGGCTCTCGGCAACCCGCGCTAAGCCCGTAAAAGGCAACACAGCATCAGTGCTATCTTCCACCAATTGCGACCATTGCTCCGCCACCGCCTCCAAATGGGGCAGCGCCTCTTTTACCCGTTCCTGCACGTCCAGCGTCACAGTCTGCGGAATCGTCTTTGCCACCGCTGTCAGCGCCGCGGCAAAACTTCTCCGCAAATTCTCAGCATCGGCGTATCCCTGCAATTTGGCTGCAAAAAACTCCCGAATCAAAGCATGAAGTTGATACTGCTTTTGCTCCACGCGCCCCAGCAAACTCAACTCCACTAAACGCCGCCGACTCTGGCTCAAAACCCGATCGTCCAGTAGCAAACACCACTGCTGGGGTGCTTGCACCTTTCCCCACACCGCCAACAATTTCTTCAGCCAGTTTTGCTTTGGGGCTTCTACTCTACAAACTACGACCACTGACTCCACCAACTCCCAAGGCATGGGAGCCAAAGCAAATACACTCAGCAATACCGCCAACTGCTGTTCGGCAGCATTTAACTGCACCCAACTTAACTCAAAAGCCGCCGCTACAGGAGTCAGCACCTCATCCTGCAACAGCTTTTGCTGCAACTGTGCCAATAACTCTGCTACCGACACATCTGGCTCTACCTTGAGAAAGGTTGCCACCAGTTCAATCCCCAAGGGCAAATACTCCAACCAAGCACACAATTTCTCAGCAACAATCTGTTCCTGAACAATGCGAGTCTCTGCCTGACTAACTTCATACAGTAACTTGAAAGCATCCAAGGGTCTGAGCTTCTTTAAATCCAATCGCTGCAAGGTTTTTTCTTCCAGTCGCTGTCGCGCAGTCAGCAACACCTTAAAGCGGGGATTTCTCGGCAGCAACCGCTGCACCGCGCGGTAATCGTTGACATCATCCAATACCAGCAGAGCATTGCCAGAGGTTTGTTTTGCCCACTCTTCGTAGCAAAACTGCAACCGTTCCTCCAGATTGTCGAGAGTATCCGGCGGCTCAATTCCCATTCGCAGCGATTTTTGCAACACCTGCGGCGCTAAATCGATTTCCCGCACAAACAGCCACCAAATCCCCGCTGGATAGGTGTTGCAGTCGCGGTGAAATGTTGCATACTGCCATGCCAATTCTGTCTTGCCGATGCCGCCCATTCCCGACGCAGCGGCAATGGCAACGCGGCTTCCATCCTGCAACAATCCTTGCAATTGCTGCATCTCCTCATCCCGTCCGACAAAGTTTTTTGAACCGAGTTCCGAGGGAATATCGTATAGTTGGTAAAAACTTGTGAAACCTGGATTAAGTGTTTTTCGCTCCAGGTCTAGGACTTTTTTGCTAATACCTTAGCCCATTTCTGAAACGTTGGAAAATGCTGCTGTAAAAAATTCTCTGTATCCAATTCAGCCTCGTAGGAAATTCCCACAAACGGCGGAATGCTTGAGATTACGCCTTTAAGTTTCGCGGCCGCTGTTGCTCCCGGTTGGTTTAGCTTGTCCCGAATCTCCTGCAAAATCTGAACTACCTCATCGGGATACTGCCGCTGCACTTCAATTTGCCCAACTTCTTCGACAATCTCGGCAACAATAATCTCAGCTTCCGGTTCGGGAATTTCCACCGTTTTAGTTTGCCTAGCGAAAACCTGCCAATACTTTTCTTCCTCTTCCTGAATCTCCTTACATAGCTCTCTAATTTGCTGTTTAATTAGGATTTTATCTTCTAATCGTGCTAAAACTAGAGCCTTCTCCTTGCCCCCTAATTGCTCTCGCAGCGATTCTAAGTTCTCTTCTATGTCAGACAGACGATTAATTGGCATTGATATAACTCCGGCAGACTGAACAACTCCTGACTCTAGTCTACATCCGGAAAATTCCAATATACGC
Organism: Microcoleus sp. MON1_C5; assembly: GCF_036701875.1. Taxonomy (NCBI): domain Bacteria; kingdom Bacillati; phylum Cyanobacteriota; class Cyanophyceae; order Oscillatoriales; family Microcoleaceae; genus Microcoleus; species Microcoleus sp. MON1_C5. The sequence continues at coordinate 55,141 of NZ_JAUBRN010000027.1, forward strand.
ATTAATGCGATCGAACTGATGTCTTGCATTTGTTGCCAGATTCCGGCAGGGGTTGAAACCCCTGCCTCAAAGCGAAAGTCCACTTAAGTGGACTTAAGAAAGGATTGATTAAAAATTTAAAAAAAAGGATGGAAGCGGAGATCGATCGCCTTTTCAGTCGTCTTCAGACGACTTGAGCTTTGAGGCGGGGGTTTCAACCCCCGACGGACTGTTGCAAGAAGTGCAAAAACTAAATCACAAATCAGTTTACCGTTCCAAAACCTCAACCAAGTCTTCCACCATCAAATCGAAGACTTCAGCAAGTTTCTGCAAAGCCGTATAGTCCACCGTTGCCATTTTGGGCGCTTGGGCGTATTTTTTAACCGTGCTGTAGGGAATTCCCGTTCTGTCAGAGACTTCTTTCAGCGTCCAACCCTTTTCCTCAGCTAGTTCTCGAACTCGCAACCGAATTAACCCCATCTTGGCGCTGACAAATCAGTTTATTCTTCCAAAATTTCCACTAAATCTTCGATCGCAATATCAAACGCACGAGCCATCTTGTCCAAAGCTGTGTAGTCTACAGTTGCCATACCTGCAGAATTAGCATAGGTGGCGATCGTGGTGTATGGAACACCTGTTCTGTTGGAGACTTCCCTGAGAGTCCAACCCTTCTCTTGAGCAAATTCTCGAACTCGCAGCCTAATTCGTCCCATATTCCCAACGATAAATCAGCCTACTCTTCCAAAATCTCAACTAAATCTTCGATCGCAATATCAAACACGCGAGCCATTTTGTTCAAAGCCGTATAATCTACAGTTGCCAGTTTGGGAGAATGGGCATAGCTTCTAACCGTACTGTAAGGAATGCCCGATCGCTCAGAAACTTCTTTCAACGTCCAACCCTTCTCTTGGGCTAGTTCTCGAACCCGCAACCGAATTAACCCCATCTTCCCGCTGACAAATCAGTTTAATTTTCCAAAACCTCAACCAAATCTTCGATCATCAAATCGAAGACAGCAGCAAGTTTCTGCAAAGCCGTGTAGTCCACCGTTGCCAGTTTAGGAGCTTGGGCGTATTTTTTAACCGTGCTGTAGGGAATTCCCGTTCTATCAGAGACTTCTTTGAGCGTCCAACCCTTCTCCTCAGCGAGTTCTCGAACTCGCAATCGAATTAATCCCATTTATGCTTGACAGCAGCTATGCTCATATCTTTTAATAAAGATAGTTAACAGCGATCGCCCTCCGACCTGAGAAATCAAGGGCGAACGCCTTTCCTTTACCACCCACAAAAGTGGGCAGAACACATCTATGATACCAAAACAATCGACATATCGCGATCGACTTCAACCTTGGCATCTAATTCGCCACCTCCCCAACTGTCAGCGGTTAACAGTCGCCCGTTTCGCCCGCCGCCCCGATGCCGAATCTTACTTGAACGCGCTGCGCCGCTTAATGCCTGCAGTCCCCCATACAATTGTGTTCGTAAATGCGGTGTCTGTGTTGGATGAAAACAGCGTTCCAATTCAAACACAATTGCCGATCGAAGTTTAATTGTTGAAAAGTGCGATCGCCCTTCCACAAATAGGAATTATTCTATTTTACCGGAAGTGCGATCGACCCTAATTTGCAAAAAAAATGTTGCTAAAGTGAAAATAGATTTGAGTCAAGGAGTCACATCAATGCCATCTCCCTTTCCCGGCATGGACCCGTATTTAGAACATCCCGACTTTTGGCCTGGGATACGCCACTTGCTGATTAGTGAAATTTTCAGGTTTTTATCTCCCCAACTGCGTCCTAAGTATTTCGTGTCATTGGAAGTGAGAATGTATGAAACCGCTGACGAGGATTTGTCCGTTATTGGCATTCCTGACGTAAACGTAATACAGCCGCAAACGGCAACAGAAACAACAGCATTAAACGTAGCAGTTGCAGCACCGCCTACACAACCATTAACAGTAACTATTCCCATGCCCTACCAGGTTCGGGAAGGCTATTTAGAAATTAGAGAAAGAGGAAACCAAGAATTAATCACCCTGATTGAAATCCTCTCGCCTAGCAATAAGCGCACAGGAAAAGGACGACAAATGTACGAAGAAAAGCGAGAAGAAATTTTAGGTAGCCGCACTCATTTAATTGAAATAGATTTATTGCGGCGCGGTCAAAAAATGCCAGTTATTGGCAATGACATTGAAAGCCACTATAGCGTTTTGGTGTGTCGGGGAAATCGCCGTCCCAGAGCAGATTTGTACGCTTTTAACGTGCAGAACCCGCTGCCAGCCTTTCCTTTACCGCTGCGATCGGGCGATACCGAACCTATAATCAATTTGCAGGAATTATTCACTCAAATTTACGACATAGCAAGTTACGACCTGAAGATAGATTATCGCAACTGGGAAGTCATGCCACCGCTGTCAGAAGCCGATACGATTTGGGCAGATGCTTGGTTGGGCGATCGAGGATTGCGAGATTGATTTGGCGTGCAGCCATTCTCTTAGTCTGCGGAGGCCGACTTCGTTTTTGTAGAAGCGATTTCAATCGCCGAATGACTTAATTCAAGCATTGCTTGAGGGCTAAACATCTTGACTTTGCATCAACCGCTGCTTCAAACGCGCCGGATCTCCCCGATCGACCACTTCGCCCTTTTCCAACAAAAAAGCCCCATCGCAGTAATTCAACTCATCCAAACGGTGAGTCACCCACAAAGCCGTAATCCCGCGATTTTTCACCAACCGCTGCACCGCCGCCACCAAATCCAACTGAGAATCAGGATCTAACAAAGCCGTCGGTTCATCCAACAGCAGAATTTCGCAGTGACGGGCGATCGCCCCAGCCAGGGCAATTCGCTGCTTTTGGCCCCCACTCAAAGCATAAATCGGCCGCCGCTGCAAATCCAGCAAATTCACAGCCTCCAAAGCCTCCGCCACCCTCTCCCGCACCTGAACGTTAGAAAGCTTTTCCTCCACCAAACCAAAAGCCACATCCGCACCCACCGTCGGCATCACCAATTGGTGATCGGGGTTTTGAAACACAAACCCCACCCGCCCGCCGAGGTCAATTTCCCCCGACTGGGGGTGCAGCAGCCCAGCCATCAGCCTCAACAGCGTAGACTTGCCGCTGCCGTTAGTGCCCAAAAGCATCCAAAACTCGCCCTTCGGTACATCCAGAGAGCAACCTTGCAACACTCGATCGCCCGACGGCCAGCAAAAACCCAAATCCCGCACAGCAACGGCTGACTGGCTCATATCGGCACCAACACCCCCAGCTCTCATTCTGCTCCCATCGAGACAAAGCCAGGGGATCTGCCTGTAGATGACGCCCCCGATTTCTGAGAAACCACCACCCCAGAAATCTCGCTGCTGAGCACAGCTACCTTTTTCTCAGGATTTTTCTCGCAAGTTAGTTCCAAAATTTGCGGTTGGGAGTTGCGAATCGCCGCCAGCACCTGCTGGTAAACAGTCTCAGCGTCCTCCTCCAACTTCCGCTGCACCGACAGCGAGACGGGCGTATTTTTCACAATGATGTCAATGCTGAACATATAGTCTTAAAAACCTAAGTTTGGAGCTCTATCCTCAGTATATATATAGGACTTACCCACGGAAACCCAGTTTCTTAGAAAAATAAGAGGTTGAGCCCGATATATCTACGAAGCCACCGGGCTTCTGAGGCAAAGCGCAGAGACTCCTATATAGTAGAAGTTCCCAAACGCAGGGCAAAGACTTCGGGGACTTCGAGGGCTTCGCGGACTTCGGGGACTTCCGACAAGTCAAGCTCCGGAAGTTTTTTAATAAAAACTTGCTCTTGTAAAGAATTACCTCTATAATCGTTAATACGGTAAAGAAAAGTAAACTCTGTTCATAATCCAACTTGTTTTCTGCTAAGCAGAGGCAACGGTTAGAGACTAATGACTAGAGGCAGATCCGTTGTAATTATATCCATTTGGAGATTTGCGTAAATGACAATCGCAGTCGGACGCGCCCAGACCGAAAGAGGCATCTTTGATGTACTCGACGACTGGCTCAAACGCGATCGCTTCGTCTTCGTAGGCTGGTCTGGCATCCTGCTATTCCCCTGCGCCTACCTAGCCATCGGTGGCTGGTTAACAGGCACCACCTTCGTCACATCCTGGTACACCCACGGTTTGGCAAGTTCCTACCTCGAAGGAGCCAACTTCCTTACCGTAGCAGTCTCCACCCCAGCCAACAGCCTCGGACACTCGCTGCTGTTCCTGTGGGGCCCCGAAGCACAGTGGGACTTCACCCGCTGGTTCCAACTCGGCGGGCTGTGGACATTCGTAGCCCTCCACGGCGCTTTCGCACTGATAGGCTTTTGCCTGCGTCAGATTGAAATCGCCCGTTTGGTAGGCATCCGTCCCTACAACGCCCTAGCATTCACCGGCCCCATCGCCGTGTTTGTTTCGGTGTTCCTGCTTTACCCCTTGGGTCAATCAGGCTGGTTCTTCGCCCCCAGTTTCGGCGTCGCAGCAATTTTCCGCTTTTTGTTATTCCTGCAAGGCTTCCACAACTGGACGCTCAACCCATTCCACATGATGGGCGTTGCAGGCATCTTGGGCGGCGCGCTGTTGTGCGCTATCCACGGTGCAACCGTAGAAAACACCTTGTTTGAAGACGGCGAAGGCGCAAACACCTTCCGCGCCTTCAACCCAACTCAGTCAGAAGAAACCTACTCAATGGTTACAGCTAACCGCTTTTGGTCGCAAATCTTCGGAATTGCCTTCTCCAACAAGCGCTGGTTGCACTTCTTCATGCTGTTCGTACCTGTCACAGGCTTGTGGATGAGCTCCATTGGCATCGTCGGTTTGGCATTGAACCTGCGCGCCTATGACTTCGTATCGCAAGAATTGCGCGCTGCTGAAGATCCTGAGTTTGAAACGTTCTACACTAAGAACATTCTGCTTAACGAAGGCATTCGTGCTTGGATGGCTCCTACGGACCAACCTCATGAAAACTACATCTTCCCTGAAGAAGTTCTGCCTCGCGGTAACGCTCTGTAATCAGCGCGAAATATCAAAATTTCCAACATTTTAAAAGGGTAAGATAAAGCAGTTTAGGCTTTACCCTTAATGCTCAAAAAGCTCCCGCCACCAGGCAGGAGCTTTTTGTTTCCAGGATTCGATCGAATTAGCGCCCGAAAAAAAGTTGATTTTGTACAAAAACCAACTCTGCCTGTAGCTAGAACAACTTGCGTCTTTATATCTGGTGAACTCTCCTATCTGGCAAGAAATCGAGCGGCCTTTCCCCGCCGCCAGAGTTGCAAGGCACCTGATAACCGCACAGCCCGGATTCTGAAGCAAATATAGGCAAATGGCTGAAACTGCGATCGCCCGCTTGCTGTAGAGATCGATCGAAGACCTTGCTGCAGCAGTAATTTGCCATCATTTTACAAAAATCTCAATTTGTATCCCCCCACTTCTAATTCCTTGTGTTATTCTAATAATTGTGAATACTAGAATGATACTCAGAACGCAAGTTCTTCTGGTAACGCTGGCAATGGCTAGCGCACAAATCATCACCTTAAATCTTGTATTTAGGTGATGTGCGTTCCAATATTAAGCCATTTAGCTAAACCTGGAGGTGATGCCCATGATAGAAAGTAGTAAACGCATGGGTCATCAGATTGGAAACTACCGGCTGTGCGCCGGGGCCGCTCACTAGCAGTCAGCCGTCGTCTCCAACGGGAAACGACTTCCACGGGGAACCAGGCTGAGCTAGGGATTCTCCCGGCAGTCAGGTTCTAATCTGAAGACCCGCTAGACCGCTCTCACCTCAAATAGTGTTAAATCTTAAGTATAAAAACTTGAGGCTAAACGCTATTGGTGAGAGCGGATAGTTTTTGGGCAGGGTTTCTACAGGTGGGCAGTTAATCTGCCATTGCTAATCCCAAAGAAAAAAAATTATGGCTGAGCTAATTAACCATACTGAAATTCAAGAGCGCGCCAGTCAATTGTCAGGTTGGACAATTGAAGGTAAACAACTGCGCTCTACCCGTTTATTTAAAGATTTTATCGAAGCGATCGCCTTTGTAAATAAGTTGGTCGCCCCCTCAGAAGCCGCAGGACATCACCCCGACATAGAAATCTCCTACAACAAAGTTACAGTTAACTTGACAACCCACGATGCCGGAGGCTTAACTGAGAAAGACTTTGCGCTAGCCCAAGAGATTTCTGCGCTCGATTAAAAGAGTGCCAGTTGACCCGACAAGAGCCCTGGATCTAGCCACAGTCCCCGATCGCGGAAAGCTCGCAAATAAAAAATCGACTTGGGGTTAAAATCGGGTGTGAAAAAGTCGAGAGGCCCAACGTTCAATGTATAAAAGGCTATTCCCCATCATCCGACCATGATCGTATTTGAAAAGCCAGAGTTCAAGAACGAGTCTGCAGCAGAAAAAACCGATCTGATAGAAAAGCTTTTAGATATTGGCGCGGCTCTGTCGAGCGCCCAAGATTTGGGCGAGTTGTTAAACTTAATTTTATCCAAAAGTAGGGAAATTACCTACAGCGATGCTGGCAGCGTTTACTTAGTAGATCACAGCGACGAAACACCTAAGCTGCTGTTCAAGGTAGCCCAAAACGCTTCTAAACCGAGCCTGTCGTTTAAAGAGTTTGCTCTGCCCCTGACAGACAAAAGCTTGGCAGGATACGTGGCAATTACAGGTCAAAGTTTAAACCTGTCTGATGCCTACGACTTACCCTCGGGCGTACCCTACCGGCTAGATACCAGTTTTGACAGGGATATTAATTACCGAACCTGCTCGGTAATGGTACTGCCGATGCAAAACCGACAGGGGGAGACAATAGGTGTACTGCAATTGATCAACCGCAAAACAAAGGCAGAGACGGTGCTGACAGCAGACAATGCCTGGGAATCGACGCAGCAGTATTCGGAGTGGGAAGAAAGGATAGTGCGATCGCTCGCTTCTCAAGCAGCAATCTCGATCGAGCGCAATCAACTCCAAGACAGCATAGAAAATTTGTTCGAGGGCTTCGTCAAAGCCTCGGTGCAAGTCATAGAAGCCAGAGACCCCTGTACCTACGGCCATTCAGAACGAGTAGCAGCCCTGACAGTACGCCTTTCAGAAGAAGTAAACACCGTCAGCAGCGGAGGACTGCGCTCTATTTACTTTAACAACCGCCAAATTCAAGAACTTCGCTACGCCGCCCTGCTGCACGATTTTGGCAAAATAGGAGTGCCCGAAGCAGTTTTGACCAAACAGAAAAAGCTCTACCCCGCACAGCTAGAAGTCATTCGCCACCGCTTTGGCTTAGCTCAACGGACGATGGAAATGGAATGCGTCCAGTCTAAATATAAATACTTGCTGGAGCATTCAGCCTACCGAAAACACTCGAGCCAGGAGCCAGAGTGCGCTCAATGCCAGGAAATCGAACAGCTAGACACTAAGCTAGCAGAGGCGAAAAGCAGATTAGCAGAATACTGGGAAGTGCTGCTAGAGGCAAACGAGCCTCACATTTTGGCAGCAGAACCCCTAGCTCAACTGCGAGAAATTTCTCGACAAACTTACAGAGATATAGATGGGGCAAAGAAACCCCTGCTGAACCCAGACGAGATCGTGCAATTGATGGTGTCGAGGGGCAACCTGACGCAGGAAGAACGATCGGCAATAGAATTTCACGTAACTCACACTTACGAGTTTCTGAAACAAATTCCTTGGACAAAGGATTTGAAAAATGTTCCAGACATTGCCTACGGACATCACGAAAAACTCGACGGCACAGGCTATCCGCGAGGCCTAAACAAGTCAGAAATTCCAATTCAAGCGCAATTGATGACGATCGCCGATATTTACGACGCCCTGACAGCAGGCGATAGACCCTACAAGCGAGCCCTGCGTACAGAGGCAGCGATGAAAATTTTGCGGCAAGAAGCAGCTCACAACAAAATTAACGCCGATTTGTTAGAACTGTTCGATCACCGCCAAGTCTTTAGCGTCCTCGGACACAGCTTGAGTGTTAAAGTCGAATCAGCCTAGACGAGTCGGGCGTGCTGTGCTAAAAAGTAAATAGGCGATCGGGCGCTATCAAGTGTCATCAGTAAAATCAATCGACAGCCCAAGTGGGGTCGGGTTTTGACGCCGTTGAGTACAGGTAAAAAAACAGGCTCTCTGCAGCCGTCAGTCACATCTATCTACTCGGTCAGCCCGAAAGAATCAAAAGAAAAAGTGAATTTTAGGTCTCTTTTTAGAGTATGCTAGTTGAGCAACGACTGACCACATAGAAGACTAGAAAAGTTTCTCTGTAATCGGTGTGAGGATGAGAGTGAATATGTCGAAATTTTTGTGGAGTTACTTACTAATCAGCCCAGCAGTCTTAGGAGCTACCCTAGTAGTTTCTTCGAGCGCGATGGCAGCAGACGCTCAGCAGGCTGCTGATGCGCTCAATCCCGCTGTCGCAAAAGCTGAAACTGCTGAAACCTCCGAAGCGAAACTAAATGCTTTAGCTGCAGTTTCCGAAACAACTGCAGCCTCCGAGCCAGTAGAAGAAATTTCCCAAGCCGCTGGCAGCGAAACCCAGGCAGCGATGGCAGATGTGGCCACGGCTGCAACTGAAAGTGCGATCGTCGGAGCCAACGCAGCCCCTGCTGAGGCAAATCCCCAAGCGGCATCACAACCTACAAGTGAATCTTTAGCCGCAGTTGAGCCAACAGTCGCTCAACCAGTAGAAAATTCTGCCCCGGCAGCCCAACTAGAAATTCCAGCCCCGGCAGCTACGGCTCTCCCAGAGCAAATCGGTGCAGTTCAATTAGAAACTCCAGCCCCGGCAGTGGCAGAGGCGACAGAACAAAGTTTGCCAAAACCGGCTGAATCTTTAGCCCAAACTGCCGCACCGCAAGAGCAAAACCCAGCCGCCACATTAGAACAGCTCAACCAGTACAGCAGCGAAGGTGCTGCCGGCGGCGAAACTGAAGGTCAAGTTACCTCAGTATCTCAACTTTCCGACGTGCGGCCCACAGACTGGGCCTTCCAAGCACTGCAATCCCTAGTCGAGCGCTACGGCTGTATTGCCGGTTATCCCGACGGCACCTTCCGCGGCAACCGCGCAATGACTCGCTACGAATTCGCAGCCGGTTTAAATGCTTGCTTAGACAAGGTGAGCGAGCTAATTAGAGGCGGCACTGGCAACTTCGCTACGAGAGATGACTTGGCAGCCCTCCAACGGCTCCAAGAAGAATTTGCAGCGGAACTGGCAACCCTGCGCGGTCGCGTCGATGCTTTGGAAGCTCGGACATCTGAACTCGAAGCCAACCAATTCTCAACTACTACCAAGCTGACTGGGGAAGCAATTTTTGCCCTCACGGACGACTTTAGTAACTTTACTGGCGGTATTAACGTGCCGGGCCTAAAGCGCAGAACAGTCGGCAGCAACAACAACGAAGCTGTCTTCCAACAGCGGGTACGTCTCAATTTAAACACTAGCTTCACCGGCAGAGACTTGCTCCTGACGAGGCTTCAGGTAGGCAACGGTCGACGCTTGAACGTAGGGTTTACCAACGAAGGCACTCAAACTTGGAATTTTGTCGGCAATACCGACAACGCTGTTGCGCTAGACACCTTGCTGTACAAGTTTCCCGTCGGTCAGCGACTGAACGTAACCCTTGCAGCCAACGGTGTTGTGTGGGACGACATTCTGCCGACTGTCAACCCTTACTTTGAAGACTTTGACGGCGGCAACGGGTCATTGAGTACCTTTGGACAGCGGAACCCGATTTATCGCTTAGGTGGCGGTGCAGGTATCGGCTTTGACTATGCCTTCGGCGGCAGGGGCTTGCTGGGCGGCGTGTTCGGCCCGACTTCTCTGTCCTTCGGTTATTTGGCGTCAAATGCAGCAAATCCTAGCAAGGGTGCAGGCTTGACGAACGGCGACTACACAGCGATGGGTCAGTTGACTTTTACCCCCGGACGCAACTTGCAAGTTGCTTTCAACTACAACCACGGTTACTTTGGCAGAGGTAACTTTGGGTTTGACAACGGTTTCGGGAACAGCGTCGAAGGCGGTTTCACCGGTACCGGCCAGGCTAATTCTCTGGGCTTGTTGAGTTCGGGCTTTGACTTCGGTGACGGCACTGAGTTCCGCGCTCGCAAAGTTGTCACCAACTCCTACGGCGCTCAGGCTTCGTTGCGGCTGAGCCCGAGGTTTATCATTGGCGGCTGGGGTGGTTTAACCCATGCTCGCATTCTCGGCGTCGGCGATGCGAGAATTTGGAATTACGCTGTCACCTTGGCTTTGCCAGATTTAGGGAAAGAAGGCAACTTGCTAGGGTTCGTGGTAGGTCGCGAGCCTTACTTGGATAAACTTGAGGTTCCGAGGGATTTGCGGGGCTTCACAAATGACCAGTCGTGGCACGTTGAAGGGTTCTACAAGTTTCAGCTCTCGGACAACATTTCTGTTACTCCGGGCGTGATTTGGGTGACGAATCCCGATCAAAATCGCAGTAATGATGACATCATCATTGGTACTCTGAGAACTACTTTCACCTTCTAAGAGCGGGTTAGAGGAGGCAGGGGGGCATACACTGTCTGCCGGCCACTCTAGACGCCAAGTTTAGCCCTGCCTGCTGCAGGGCTTTCTTGTTTGCTGGACGAAGGGGGCGCCAAGAATATATTAAAAATAAAAAATTATCAGTCCTAGAGGCAGACAACCCGCTTCTTGAAATAAGACCGTGCTGGAAGCGGAGGGAGTTGAAACGAGAAACGGGGTTTGTTTGCTTCAGATTGCCGATCGTCCCAAGGATGAAGTGACGAAAGTCGATTAAGTTCAGTGGAAAACCGGGGTATAATAAAAGGTAAAGTTAGGAGTTAGAATTGGGAACTCAACATTGAGGAGAGTTTTAACATCTGACTTCGGAGTTGATAATTCTGGTATTGGAAGCAAGTATGGTAGAACTCTCCTGTAAAAGCGAATACGCAATCTTAGCTTTGCTGGAGCTTGCCGATTGCTACGAAGAAGGCGAGCCTCTGCAAATTCGCCAGATAGCAGCTCAGCAAAATATTCCCGATCGATATTTAGAGCAGTTGCTGGCTACTATGAGACGCTGCGGGCTGATTCGCAGCCAGCGAGGAGCAAAGGGAGGTTATATCTTGGCGAGGGAACCGTGGAAAATTACACTCCTAGAAATTATTACCTGTCTCGAAGGCTCAGAGTTCGATCGATCTGAAAAAGACTCGCCTGCTCAAACTGTAGAAAGTGCGGTGATTTGGGAAGTTTGGCAAGAAGCTCGATCGATTGCCAACTCAGTTTTGCAAAAATACACGCTACAGGATCTGTGCGAAAAGCGCAATGGCAGACGGCAGCTCGATATCATGTATTACATCTAGTTAAAATATTGCCAACTAGGAATTAACATTTACTTTCAACCACACACTGACAAAGATTATGCGTATTGCTGGCGACATTACAGAATTGGTAGGGCGGACGCCTCTGGTGCAACTCAACCGCATTCCCCAAGCCGAAGGCTGCTTGGCTCGGATTGTGGTAAAACTCGAAGGCATGAATCCGGCATCATCGGTGAAAGACCGCATCGGTGTCAGTATGGTCAATCAAGCCGAGGCAGAAGGGCTGATTAGTCCAGGCAAAACGGTTTTAGTGGAACCGACTTCTGGCAATACCGGAATTGCTCTGGCAATGGTGGCGGCGGCTAAGGGCTACCAGTTGATTTTGACCATGCCTGATACGATGAGCACGGAACGCCGATCGATGCTGCGAGCTTACGGGGCCCAACTAGAACTGACTCCCGGAATAGAGGGCATGAGCGGCTGCATCCGCCGCGCTCAAGAGATTGTGGACACAACTCCCAATGCGTATATGTTGCAGCAGTTTCGGAATCCAGCGAACCCGCAGGTTCACCGTTCGACAACGGCTGAGGAAATTTGGGAAGATACAGACGGCGAGGTGGATTTCCTGATTTCGGGAGTCGGCACGGGCGGTACGATTACGGGTGTCGCAGAGGTGATTAAGTCGCGGAAACCCGAGTTTAAGGCGATCGCCGTTGAGCCGGCCAACAGTCAGGTACTCTCGGGCGGAAAGCCAGGGCCTCACAAAATTCAAGGTATCGGTGCTGGTTTTGTGCCACCGGTGCTGAATGTGGATTCGATCGACGAAATTATAGTTGTTACCGATGACGAGTCCATCGCCTACAGCCGGCGCTTGGCGAGAGAAGAAGGAATTTTGTCCGGTATTTCCAGCGGTGCAGCACTATGTGCGGCGGTGAAAGTCGGCAAGCGTCCCGAAAATGCAGGGAAATTGATTGTGATGATTCAGCCTAGCTTCGGCGAACGCTATCTCAGCACTCCCTTGTTCCAAGATCCAGAACTGAATCTGGCGATGGCCCTCAACTAGGCTAGCCTCCGGCCCAAGTAGCAGAAACTGAGAGCAGGGCGTACAGTGTACGCCCTGCTTGGCTTTTTAGTAGATTAAAGAATGGCGATATATTGTAGCTTCCTCGATCGCGAGCGAAGCCGAATTTCTGAAGGGGCTTTTTTTTGAACGAACTGCTTTCAGCGCGTTAGGGAAACGGCGGGTAAGCGCTCTTGTCGGGAAGGAAGACAAGAGAAGGAGGTAACAATTGGTGGGAGGAGCGCTAGATGAGTCCCAAATGAGTCATAAATTTTTTACCCTACCCCAACCCTCCCCTTGGTAAGGGGAGGGAGTAAGAAATTCACAAATGATTTAGGATTGCTATATAAGAGTCCGCAATATCGATCGGCTTGCCACTTCAAAAGCCTCAATCTTTTTCTAAAATAGATTTATGATAATTTGAAAACTGACCTTTTCAACTTACACTTTTTGGCATTTATATCAGATAAATACCTAATAAATTAGCAAATAATGATATTTTTGTCAAGCACTTTTTCGCCGATTATCCAGATTTCAAGGAAATAACAGCGTGTCTTCCGTTACCAATCACTACAAAACCTTAAAGATTAGCCCAACCGCAACACAAGCCGAGATTAAACAAGCATACCGCCGTTTAGTCAAAATATTTCATCCAGACAGCCACAGCTCCAAAGCCGATCACGAAGAGATTGTCCGCCTCAATGCAGCCTATGAAATATTAGGAGACGCCCAGCACAGACAATCTTACGATCGCCAATTTTCCGAGCAAACCGAACAGCAATCACCAGTCGCACCAAACGTCAGCCGCCAGCAAACACAAACAGCACGGGACGCTGACGAACAAATGGAACAGTGGCTGATTAAAGTATACAAACCCGTCAATAAAATGCTCAACAGCATCTTGAAGCCGCTTAAAAAGGAAATAGACGAGTTGTCCGCAGATCCGTTTGATGACGAACTGATAGAAAAGTTTCAACTTTATATCGAAACCAGCCGCGAGTATCTTAAAAAAGCTCATAACTTTCTTACATCGATGCCCAATCCATCTAATGTAGCCGGAGTTGCGGCCTATCTCTACTACAGCATCAATCAAGTCGGAGACGGAATAGAAGAATTGCAGCTATTTACCCTCAATTATGACGATCGCCACTTGCACACCGGTCAAGAACTGTTTAGAATTGCCGCTAGGCTGCGGCGGGAAGCGCAGGATGAATTAAAAATTAAAAGTTAAAAAAGCAGATTGTTCCCTCTTCCTTCTTTCCTCTTCCTTCTTCCCTCTTCCTTCTTCCTTCTTCCCTCTTCCTTCTTCCCTCTTCCTTCTTCCTTCTTCCTTCTTCCTTCTTTCAAATTCCAAAAAGAACTTGAATTCGCTTGCGAATTTTAATAAAAGGAGTTTGTTCCAGAGAGTCGTCATCTAACAATCCCAAATCTCTCAAAGCTTGCTGGCGTTCCGACAATTTTTGAGCAATCTGATCGGCTAAATTGGGTTGTTCTCTTAAAAGTTTTTGCAAATCGTGACGCTCCACCACAAACAAAATTGCATCTTCGCTAGTTTTAACAGTCGCCGTTCTCGGAGTACCCAACAGCAAAGATATTTCCCCAAAAAACTCGCCCTCATGAAGCGTAGCAATATACTGACCGGCTTTTTGAGAAAGAACTTCTACAGTACCTGAAAGAATAATATAAAAAGAATCGCCAGGGTCATTTTCCTTACATACCACCTGTCCCGCTGGAAACAGTTGTCGGTAGCCGTATTCAATTAACTGCCGCAGTTCTAAATCCGTACACTGTTCAAAATAAGTTACTCGCCGCAACAAATCTCGCAGCGTCCAATTATTGGGGGATTTAGGCGCTGAATTTTTAGGTTCAGAAACGGTGGAATTAGATTTTAACTCGGCTGAATGTTTGGCATTCTGCGGAAAAAGTTTTCCGTTGGAATTATCGTCTTTGTTATTGTGAAAAAGTTGAGTTAACTCTTGGGGGTTTCGCAGCCACAAATCCCGCTGGGGAAAGGGAATTTCGATATTTCGGTGGCGCAATTCGTAATCTATTAAAAAATTTACCGCGCTTTTAATAGCATCGCTTTCCTGCGGCTGGTCAATCCAAACTAAAAGTTCAAAATTTAAAGCGTTATCTCCAAAACCGTGAAACCATACTTTAGGAGAAGGATGGGACAAGACATTCGGTTCCATCCGCGCCGCAATTAACAGCGCTTCCGTAACTATTACTGGGTCAGATCCGTAAGCAACGCCCACGGGGATGTGGAGGCGACATCGGGGGTCTCTGTAACTCCAGTTAATAATGTTAGTTTCGACAAACTTAATATTTGGTATGATTACAAATAGACCGTCAATTGTTTTAATAATTGTAGAGCGGATAGAAATTGTTTCTACTGTTCCTAATAACTTGTCTATTTCAATAAAGTCTCCGACTCTAATTTGGTGTTCAAATAGCAGGGTGAGACCGCTGATAAAGTTGCTGGCGAGATTTTGCAAGCCGAAGCCGAAACCAATGCCGACAACCCCAGCTAAGACGGTGAGAGAAGTGAGGTTGATGCCGGAACCTTGCAGGACGAATATACAGCCAATAGTGGCTAAAATATAGCTAATGATTGTAGAAATTGCTTCTCGACTGCCGCGATCCAATCCCATCCGAACTAGCAGGCTGCGCTTGATTCCTTCACTGATAATCTTAGCTATAATGAAGGCAAATATAGCTAAGATTATCAGTTTGACGATCGCACTGATGGACAGATGAGTGTCCCCGATATAGAATAGCGGGGTTGTCATCGCACCCCAGAAATGTTCAAAAAAGCGATCGGCTCGTACAGTAATCCAATTCATTAATATTTGGTAATGGGTAATTGGTGATTGATAATGGGTGATTAGTTTTGAGCGCAATTGAACCGCAAACTGCTAACTATTGCAGAGCTTAGGCGAAAAACTCGAACGGTGGAGTGCCCTGTGTTGCAAAAAAGGTCGATTCCCTACCCTTCGGGAACGCTTCGCGAACGGGATAGATCCGCTTCACGCACTTTCTCAAAGGCTGGTAACTGATGGGTTAGTAACTGGTGGCGAAAAACGGTTTTGTAGCGGTATTTTCTGCCGGATATCTGTGTTGTGGCGTAAAAAGGGCCCGGCGGCGCGATCGAGCGACTTGTTGCCAATATTTGGAAAATTGGTAGAAATTCATTTACAGCACCCTCAAATAATCGAAAAATTCCAGCAAAAATTAGTTTATCCTTAAGAAGTAAGTCCTTTACAGAACTTAACAAGCTTACCCTACTTGACTTTTATGCAGTGCATCATCAATCGTCGGGCACAGTTTTCGGCGAGTCACCGGTACTGGCTGCCGGAGTTAAGCGAAGCCGAGAACTTTGAGCGGTTTGGCCCAACTGCCCGCGCACCGGGACACGGACACAATTACGTCCTTTACGTTTCCATGATAGGCGAACTCGACGAGTACGGCATGGTGCTCAACCTGTCTGATGTCAAGCACGTCATCAAGCGGGAAGTTATCAAGCATCTCGATTTTTCCTACCTTAACGAAGCGTGGCCGGAATTTGAGCAGACTCTGCCAACTACCGAAAACATAGCACGGCAAATTTGGCTGCGGCTAGCCCCTCATTTACCTGTGAGTAAAATTCAATTGTTTGAACATCCCGAACTTTGGGCTGAATATTTAGGAAACGGAATGGAAGCTTATCTAACTTTGTCCACTCATTTTAGCGCCGCCCATCGGTTGGCTCG
Organism: Microcoleus sp. MON1_C5; assembly: GCF_036701875.1. Classification (NCBI taxonomy): domain Bacteria; kingdom Bacillati; phylum Cyanobacteriota; class Cyanophyceae; order Oscillatoriales; family Microcoleaceae; genus Microcoleus; species Microcoleus sp. MON1_C5. Next base: position 71,231 of record NZ_JAUBRN010000027.1, read on the forward strand.
TCCCGATTTGAGCTTTGAAGAAAACTCGGAAATTTACGGCAAATGTGCTCGTCCCAACGGTCACGGTCACAATTATCATTTAGAGGTGACTGTTAAAGGGGAAATTGATGCGCGGACTGGCATGATTGCTGATTTGGGAGCTTTGCAAAAAGCAGTTGACGATTATGTTGTTGAACCTTTCGATCACACTTTTTTAAATCAGGATATTGCTTATTTTGAGAACGTTGTGCCAACTGCGGAGAATATTGCTGTTCGGATCGGGCAATTGTTGCTTGCGCCCGTTCGGGAATTGGGCGCAGAGTTGCACAAAATTAAGCTGATTGAAAGTCCGAATAATAGCTGTGAAATTTACGGTGCTGATTTAGAAGAAGTGGCGGTTGAACATCAGCAGCCGGAAGCGGTATTAGCTGGGGTTTAGAGTTAAAAATCGGGTCGGCTGGGGCGGGTTCACCGGGATAGTTGGCTAATTGTGCAGATTGGTGAACCCCGCCCTACCAGCCTAATGATGATTCCGAGAGTTATCCAACCGCATGAGGCGGGAGAATATATTCTTTCATCAAAGTTCCCCACCCAGAATTACTGGCAGTTTTCCTGAAAAGTCAGACTCCGCGCGTATTTTGGAGATAGTAAGTCAGCATTCCTCATCTCAGCTATTCTAACTGCTGAGAGTATGAGGTCGATCGCCCGATCGCTGACAACCAAGCACTAATTTCTCCTAAATGAGTTGACGTTTATGCGCGTCTCAAATGTAGCTCTCTTGACTCTGGCTGCCCTCGCATCCCACAATTTAACTGCTAATACTAGCGCCAATCCTGCTGCACATCCTATTTCTCCTGAGACACCGCAGGCTAGCAACTTTGTTGATGCGGTAAATAATACTGAATCGCGTCGGGCTGAGTCAATTAGTGAGCCTGAGACGATCGCCCACGAACAATTTTCCCCAAATACTACCCTATCCCGTCGGGCTGAGTCAATTAGCGAGCCTGAGACGATCGCTCACGAACAATTTTTCCTAAATACTACCCTATCCCGTCGGGCTGAGGCAATTAGCGAGCCTGAGACGATCGCCCACGAACAATTTTCCCCGCGAATTGCTGTAAAATCGCCGACTGGTTTGCTGGTAGCGGCCGCTCAACCGGATTTATCTGCTAGTGCAAAAACCAAGGCGAATACTCCTGCTGCATCCGGCGATGAACTAACAAAATCTTTACAAGAAACCTGGCTGGCTAAATTAATCGAAACTGGGGTTGAGACCAATCCTCAAGTTCGCGAGGTTGTCGCTTTTATCTCCCCGTCTAGTGGCAGTTCTGAATCGGGATACGGTTTTAATAGTACCATAACTTTGCTCAACATTTTACTAATTCTTGGTACTGTATTTCCACCAGTGACAATTGCGTTTTTTTGGATGATGCGACGGCTGATAATCAAACACTTGGTTGCGGATGCCAATAAACGATTGCAAGGCATTGGTGTATTGGAATCAGAACTCATAAATTCTAGCCAACTGACTCAAAAGTTGAGGAATGAATTAGAAGCGCAAATGACAGCCGCTAAACAATCTATTGATTTTTTAACTAGAGAAACTGAACTTTCCAAATCTTCCGTCGAGCAAATTGAGACTCTCAAATCTCAATTTATCATGCACCTGCAAGTTTTGCGGACAGAAGTTGACGAGAAAAAATCTCAAATTGTTCAAGAAATTTCCCAAGTTCCCGCAGTTGTTGCCAAAGAAGCTCTCAAAGTCGCACCTCAACCGCCCTTAAACACTTCCCAAAATTCGCAAACGGCACCTGCTAGCGACGAAAAGTTGATTGCTGACGATTATATCAAGCAAGCCGAAGGGCTTTATTTTCAAGGGAATTATGATGAGGCATTAGGCTGCTTGGAAAAAGCTATTTTAGCGAATAAAAATTTGGATGAGGCTTGGTATTGGCGCGGAAATGTGTTAATAAGATTGCAGCGCCCAGAAGAAGCACTCGCCTGTTACGATCAAGCACTATCGATTAAACCAGATAACTACGAAGTGTGGTATAATAAAGCGTACTTGCTGGGAAAAATGCACAGGTACGAAGAGGCGATCGCCTGTTACGAGCGAGCAAGTTCGAGCGAATCTAGAAAATACGGTTGTTGGCACAGTATAGCCGCTTTGTTGGGTCAATTGCAGCATTACGAAGAAGCGATCGCCAGTTACGATCGCGCCCTCGCTATCAAAGCAACCGACAGCGAAATTTGGCACAACCGAGGTGCAATGCTGGCCAAAGTACAGCAGCACGCAGCAGCAGTTGATTCTTACGATCGCGCCCTTGAACTCAATCCCAAGAGATATGAAACTTGGTACAATCGAGGCAATATGCTGTGGAGACTGCTCCGCTACAGCGATGCTATTGATTCTTACGATCGGGCGATCGCCATCCGGCCCGATAAATACGAAGTTTGGTACAATAGAGCCGCTGTGTTCGGCAAAATGCAGCGATATCAAGAATCGATCGAATCCTACGACAAAGCAATAGCCCTTAAACCGCAGGATTTTGAAGTGTGGCACAACCGAGGCGCAGCTTTCGACAAACTGTCGCAGCACGAAGCAGCAATTGCCTCTTACGAATCAGCAATTACCCTTAATTCCGAGTGTTACGAAGCTTGGTTTGGTAAAGGCGAATCTTTGGCCAAATTGCAGCGCCATGAAGAATCGATCGCAGCATATGAGAAAGCGATTGCTATTAAGCCAGACTCCTACGATGCTTGGCGTCATGTGGGGATAGTCTTGTCTGAATTAAAGCGCTATGAAGAAGCAATGGCAGCTTACGATCGAGCTATTGCCATCAAACCAGAAAATGCCGAAGCTTGGCGCGATCGAGGCGCAATTGTATCAGAATTAAAGCACGATACAGAAAAAATTGACTCCGCCGAAAAAGAGACTTAAACTCAGTCAAAATCCGGTTCTTCAAAATTCCTAAGTGTCAGGGAATCGGGAGGCAAGCTCTAGTTTTAAGTTGGCAATGGATGAGAATATTTTGCCTGTATATCGAGCTAAACTTTTGCAACAGCACTCAAATTCAACTGTATTAATAGTTGGCGATGAACCATCCCTACAGTTATTAAGAGTATTTAAACCGACTTGATAGCGGACATTTAAATGCTTTTTGTCTACGGTTTCTCATCTAAATTTTTCCTCTTTTTTCCGCTCCGTTTGGGGCGGTTTTTTTATGGTAAATTTAGGTAAGCTGCAAACGAGGAGAATAGTTATATGTCTGTTCAGCTTCAAAAACGGTTATTTACAGTAAAAGAATATCATTTGATGACTGAGGCTGGTATTCTCTCCGAGGGCGATCGGGTAGAACTCATAGAAGGAGAGATTGTTAAAATGGCTGCAATTGGTACTCGTCACGCAAGTTCTGTTAAGCGTCTGATCGCTGTGTTCTCGGATTTGGAGAGAAGACGTGCGATTGTAGGTGCCCAAGACCCTATCCAGTTGACTGAGCGGACTGAACCTCAACCGGATGTTGTATTGCTGGAACCTCGCGCTGACTACTACGCCACAGCCCATCCAGTACCGTCTGAAGTTTTGCTGTTAGTTGAAGTTTCAGATAGTACGGTTGATTATGACAGAGAGGTGAAAGTATCCATTTACGCTCGATCGCTAATTCAGGAAGTTTGGCTAGTAGATTTAGTTGAAAATTGTTTGGAAGTCTACCGTCAGCCCGGCCCGAACGGTTATAGTTTAATGCTCAAGTTTTGGCGCGGTCAACAAGTTGCGCCGCTGGCTTTTCCCGATTTAGAAGTGAGCGTTGATTTTATATTGGGTTAGTATGAATAAGTAATGGCAGCTTACGATCGAGCTATTGCCATTAAGCTTGAGAATGCGGAAGCTTGGCGCGATCGCGGCGCAATTATATCGGAATTAAAACAGGAGACAGACAAAATTTCATCGGGTGAAAAAGAGACTTAAATTCAGCTATACTGACTTAGGGGCAAATAAGGTGAGCGCGATTGCGATCGGCACGGGTGACTCTGGCGAGACTAACTGGTGGGTAGGTAGGCTAGGGGGGCTTGATTTGCTAAGGGAGTCCGGCTCTTCTGAATAATTGTCTGAAAATTAGAGTGCTTTTTCCACATGACCCAAAAACCACATCAATGTGAAAATTTAGAAGCCCATGTAAATCGTCTGTTGCGGCTGTTAGAGAAGGAGCCATCTTTGAGAGGGAAGCACGATACTGCCGCAATTAGGACTTCCCGTGATAAGGCAATTGCCCCCAGGTTCGAGATTGTTTTTGCAGGAACATACAGTGCCGGTAAGTCAATGCTGATCAATGCCTTGTTAGGGCAAAACTTACTGTACAGTAATACCGGTCATGCTACTGGCCTCGAATGTTATATTGAGTATGCCAAGTCACCAGAAGAAGAACGAGATGTACTCACATTTCTGAGCATATCAGAAATTCAGGAAGAAGTGAATGAGCGGGGTGAAAACTTAAGACTAAAAAATAAAATTGATATTACTAACGAGCAGGCAATTAAACAGCTTGTGGAAGAATGTGCAACAATCATTAAACAGGAGGGCGGTTCCAAAAACACAGAGAAGGGAGAAGAAGCTAATGGGCTGAAAGAATTACTGGAAGGATTTCAGCTTCACCGCGAGTACATTCACTCATCTGAAAATAAAGTTTATGAAAGGGAGGAGTTAGGTCTTTCAGCCAAAGATTCACATAATTACGCTGGTCGCGGAAGAAGTAGTGCTGTTCTCAAACGTATTGATTATTATCGTCATCATCAGTTGTTAGAGGATGGTAATGTTCTGATTGACTTACCAGGGATTGATGCTCCTGTGAAAAGAGATGCACAATTGACTTCTCGCAAAGTCGAAGACACTAATACTTCTGCCGTTGTCTGTGTCATGAAGGCCAATCAAGAAGGGGAAACAGAAACAGCAGAAAAAAGACTAATACAGGTAATGCGAGAAAACACTGGAATTCGTGATCGTGTGTTTTATGTATTTAACCTTATTGATAAAACCTGGCGTAACCCCAAACTTGAACAAGACCTCTCTGACCTGATTAGCACAAACTTTAATGATACACCTAGAGGATTTTATAAAACTAGCGCTTTGCTAGGTTTCTGGGCTTGTCAGATCAAAAATACAAGTGAAAGTGAGCGATGGGGACTAAATTCTATATTGGCTACTGAACCTGTACAAAACTCAGATGGAGTTGAGGGAATCCCTCATGAATTTGTGCGAGAGTTTCTTGACTACTGCGATTCCGATAAACTACCCGTTGATAAATTCCCCGATATTGTACTGCGTAAAAATAAAAGCAAAAACGAAAAATATATAGAAATTCTCAATCTTTATAAAGATAGCATAATCGAGCAGTTGCTTCAGGATAGTGGTATTCAGGAATTTAGTAATGCTATCACCCGCTATTTGACTGAGGAAAAGCGACCAGAATTATTTGCCAACCTAGCTAATGATATTAGCGAACTCTGTAACGACTTGTGTGAATCTTACTTAGAAGAGCGCGGTCAGTGGAAAAATAAACCTGCAAATACTGCAGAAATGACAGAACGAGATTTGGTACAGATCGAGAAAGAAGTATGGGAGGTTGGCGAAGCCTTTTATCGACAAATAGAAGAAGAAATTCAACTATTGGTGATAAATACTTGCGAAGATTTTAAGCAAGATTTCAACAACCTTCACCAGAATATGCAGGAGAATCTCACCGACTTGATAGAAAACTTTTCTATATTAGATGCCTTCGCCAATACCTGCCGCAATCATCGTCATGTCACAGCGCCCTTAGTAGCCGTTTTGGGACAAGCCTTCTATGACATTGCTAATGGATTAGAGAATGTTCTGGTTAAGGAATCAGAAATTTTGATTGCTCGTTTTTTCCAACGCTTGATTAAGCGAGTACGCAAGCAACCATACTACCGTCAGCTTCGTAATTTGTTGGGTGATGATTGTGAAATTGTCCAAGAGTTACAGAATATAGAAAAAATAATTATTGAGGGGGTAAAGGTTTTGGCGAGTGCCGAATGTGTGTTTTATATCGTCGAAAGCCCCGACCTTTATGATTACGAAGATAGTGTTTGGCTCTATCAGTTCCGTGAAACTTTGCAAGAAGCATCTAAAAGTCGAGATGTCAAACGCATGGTAGAAGCAGAAGCACCTATACGTCAACTGCTAGAAATTGATTTTAAAGCTAAGTTTAAACAAACAATAGAAGTTGATTTGGGTTCAAAAATTATCAAAATGCTGAATAAATATCTGTTGTCGATGGCTGAAAATAAACGGCAATTGATTGGGCAGCAATCCGCTCGCGCTCGCGCCAACAAACGGCAAGCGATAGAAAAAGAGGCTCAAGCTAAAATCGACGAGCGTGACCAGAAGTTGAGAGAAGTTGAGCTAAAGATTTCCGACTATAACCAAGCTGTTGAAGGTATCAATAGCTGCTTAGAGGCTATGAAATTAGACGACTACAAGCTGGGTATAATACCGAAAGATAATTCGAGTGTAACATCAATTCTCACTAACACAGATTCTGTTGATTCAAATAACATCCCACCAGAATCGGCTTCCAGTTTCGACTCAGAAAATGATTCGAGTGCTACACAAAGTTATAGTGAGACAAATCCTGTAGAGTCAGATGACAGCCCGGAATCTGGAGCGAGTCCCGATCCGCTAATGCGACCTAATTACTTGGCTGCTCAATCTGCAACATCCAACCAATTAGAGAGAGGAAAACTGGTGTATTGTACAGTAACTTCTGTTACCGACCGTGTTGTATATGTCGAGGTGGATAGTTTTAAAGACGGAGAGAGAGACGTAGAAATTAATGAGCATAAGGAGGGGTCTTTACATATAGGGAATGTAAGCGAAGATTTCCTTGAATCTCTTATTCCTATATTTGAAACGGGTGAGGCAATTAAGGCAATAGTTTTGGCAATAGACGATGATAAGGGGCGAATTTCTTTATCTACTAGGGTTCTTGAAATTAGTAAGGGTGAAATAATTAAGAAAAAGAAAGAAGTGATGGATGATGCAGAGAAGCGCGTCAAACGAGCCTTTAAAAAGCTGCCTAAGCCATAGGCATTTGTCAAGGAGGTATTGGCAATATGCCCCCACATGACGAGCCTGGAAGTGTCTGATTTTATAATTTCTACCAGCAATGTCTTTGATGAGAAAAACTCCACGAAGTTTAATTCCACCAAAGGTGAGAAAACTTGTTTTTGAGCGCGATGGAAATTGCTGCAAAAGCTGTGGCACAACTGACCAAGAGACTAATCTTACGATCGATCACATCATTCCCTTAGCTCTTGGAGGCTCAAATGACATCAGCAATCTGCAAACGCTTTGCTTCGATTGCAATAGACGAAAAAAAGACCGTATTGACCCCCGGTTCAAGCGTAGATTCAGCAAATGAAAAGGAAAAAGTATGCCTGAAACAACTCCTAACTATTGGCCTGCTATTTTGGGTACAAGCATAGCTGTTTTATGGTTTATTCATACAGGATTATCCATTGGATTTAGCAAAGAGTATGATAATTATTTATCAAAGCTTTTCAAATTTTTTAATAAAAAACCGATAATATTACCTTCATTAATAGTGTTAATATCTCCGTTTATATTGACTCGTCTTGCGCTGCCTGAGTATGAACTAACCGGAGCGTTTAAACAAGTTTTATCAATATTTACTTTTGTTCTAGGTGTAGTGATTGCCCAGGAAAAAGAAAAATCTGACTCAAGAAAAAGAGATAAGATTTTAGCAAACTCTCTTTTAGTAGAGTGCTGGGAGAACCTTAGGAGATTGAAGATAAATGAAACAAGAATTCAAGAGAAACTCGATTCTCCCTTATTAGTATTAAATCTCACCAAACTAGAAGCTCTAGTTAATCTTATTGCTGAAACGCAAGAAGTTAATTCAATTAAATTGGGAGAACTATATTTTAAGAAAGAAAATTATATTAAGCCTCTGAAACTTCTCAATTCTAAAATTAGAAAATACAACGGTCAACTCTCTAAAAAACTTGCTAACTCTTCAGAAGACTCCCAACAATTACTACATCAAATTTTGGAAATCAGAGAAAAATTATTGAAAATTATAAAGGTTTTAAGTAGCTTTTAGACTAATTAGCGACGACAGCAAGGGAAAAACATCAGAGATTCGCGCAAAAAATAACACGATTCGCCTAGCAGCAAAATTGCGCGAAATGGGGATTAATCCTGATGAGGTGTGATTGTTTTTAGATTGTTAAATGCGGTCCGATCGCACTTTTTAAACAGTAAAAATATCAGAAGGCCCAAAATGGCGATCGCTCCCCTCATCTATATCTCAATATTAAGATTTCCTTAGTTGCGGGCGTCGCGCACAGAAATCGGTGATACAATCAACAGCTTAGCTAGGGGTGCCCGAATATCCGGGCTGAGAAAACACCCTTAGAACCTGAGTCTGGGTAATACCAGCGGAGGGAAGCTGTTTATCAAGGAAATTAAATATGCGTACCGAATGGATCGCGAAGCGTCAGGGGCAAAGCAATGTATCTCAGATGCACTACGCCCGCCAAGGTGTAATTACTGAGGAAATGCACTTTGTTGCTAAGCGAGAAAATCTCCCGCCAGAACTTATCCGCGCCGAAGTAGCGCGGGGACGGATGATTATTCCCGCTAATATCAATCACACGAATTTAGAACCGATGGCGATCGGCATTGCCTCTAAATGCAAAGTCAATGCTAATATCGGTGCATCTCCCAACTCTTCCAATATGGAAGAAGAAGTTGACAAGCTTAAACTAGCAGTGAAATACGGCGCTGATACCGTGATGGACTTGTCCACCGGCGGCGGCAATTTGGATGAAATTCGCACTACGATTATCAAAGCTTCACCGGTGCCGATCGGTACTGTACCAATTTACCAAGCTCTAGAAAGCGTTCACGGTAATATGGAAAGTCTGACCCCCAATGACTTTCTTCACATCATTGACAAACACGCTCAACAAGGTGTTGATTACCAAACTATTCACGCCGGAATTTTGATTGAGCATTTGCCGTTGGTGAAAAATCGGCTAACTGGAATTGTCTCTCGCGGTGGCGGAATTTTGGCGCGGTGGATGCTGCATCACCACAAACAAAATCCTCTCTACACTCACTTTAACGACATCATTGAAATCTTCAAAAAATACGATGTTTCGTTTAGTTTGGGAGATTCTCTGCGCCCCGGTTGCACTCACGATGCGTCGGATGAAGCTCAATTAGCTGAACTCAAAACTTTGGGACAATTAACTCGCAAAGCTTGGGAACATGACGTGCAGGTAATGGTGGAAGGCCCGGGCCACGTGCCGATGGATCAAATTGAGTTTAATGTCAAAAAACAAATGGAGGAATGTTCCGAAGCACCCTTCTATGTTTTGGGGCCGTTGGTGACAGATATTGCGCCTGGATACGACCACATTACCTCAGCAATTGGGGCGGCGATGGCTGGTTGGTACGGTACTGCAATGCTGTGTTACGTGACGCCGAAGGAACACTTAGGATTGCCGGATGCTGAGGATGTCCGAAACGGGCTGATTGCTTACAAAATCGCGGCTCACGCTGCGGATATTGCACGGGGCCGTCCGGGTGCGCGCGATCGCGATGATGAACTCTCGAAAGCGCGTTACAATTTCGATTGGAACCGTCAATTTGAGCTGTCATTAGATCCAGAACGGGCAAAGGAATATCACGACGAAACTTTGCCGGCGGATATCTACAAAACTGCTGAATTCTGTTCAATGTGCGGGCCTAAGTTCTGTCCGATGCAGACTAAAGTTGATGCCGATGCTTTGACGGAATTAGAGAAGTTTTTGGCTAAGGAACCTGTAGCCCAAAGCTAATTGGATTAATTCGTAGGGTGGGCAATGCCCGCCTTACTTAATCGTAAAGCTGTTTCGTTTCTTGTGGGGCGGGCATCCTGCTCGCCCAAAACTAGGGTGCTGATGGCGCACCTCACTTAAGGTTATATTAAAAGGAGTTTCCGACAAGGAGAATTGCGATGTTCCTTTGCAGGTAATTTTTTTGTTACCAAGGAAGCCAGAATTTTATCGAGATTGGGATGAGCAAAAAAAGTAGCTATTTGCTCTTTAGTTAATAGCTGGCAATCTGGGTCATGCCCAAATTCTTTATTTCGCCTTTTCAATATAAAACTCTTCATCAACTCAATTTCGTCTAAACTGAACTCGCCTCGCAAACCCAGTTCCCAAGAATGAAGAGAATTGCCACCGCGAGAGTCAATTAGTCGCCTACCCTGTACTGGTAAACTAACTGAGCGTCGAGATTGATTTCGCTGCTTAAGAGGCATTCCGTTTCCAGATTCAAGGAACGAGCGGCGGATTCAAACGCTAATCTCATGGCGCCTACTCCTGAGAATAAGTCAATAAAACGGATTTTTTTCAGGGCCATTAAGCCGGCGGTAAAAGCTTATATTTTCTACTACTTTTCAATCGAGGCATAGCCTCTAGATATTTATTACCCGGCAAATCCTAGTAACCAGAAATTTTCAAGTCCTAGGGTGCGTTAACGAAGTGTAACGCACCGCCCGCCTAATGCAGCATTTGAGCTAAGTAAAAGATTTACCGGGATATGTTAGCTTGCGCTGTCTGTTGGCACGTTGAAAGAATGCGCCGATCGTTTGAGCTAATTGTGCGAATAGAATGCAGATTTGTTAGCTGAGTATTGATTTCAATTGTTGGAATTTTTCCGCCGGGTGAGATTGCCTTCCCGGAGAGTGTGTTTCCCTGAATTTTACCAGTGAAGCACGCAAAGTCCGATCGCGGCGCGTAGATTGCACCAACCACCCGATCGTTCTGGCGTTGAAACACAATGTAGTTTTGAAGAACTTGGTTGGGCTGTGGCGAATCTCCGTACAGGTAAATACCATCGGGCAAAGCAGCAACATTAGTCTTAGATGGATTTTGTTGTGCTTGAATCGGTTGTTGCCCAATCCCAACACCAATTAGTGTCAGAGGACAAATAAAGGCTGTTGCCAGTAGTTTCCATTTCATTTTAATAGATGCAGGTAAAATCATTGCTGCTTCTCCTTGCGCCGCGTCATATAACATATTAAAACTGTCTTCTCTAGTTAATATCTCACGCAGGTTATAATTTCCCTCTGCTAAAATCAGCCGATTGGTATAGATTGTGAACCTGAAAGCTTGCGCTTGTTTAGCACGGAAAACTTTATTTTCCATTGTTATCCAAGTACCTGAGCTGATTTTGATAAAATTAGAGCAGGCATAGTTTCTAATTAATACCACCCCATAAAACACCGCTTTCCTCTAGCACTACCAAGTTTTATGGCTCTGTATAATTCACTTTTTCGCAGTATTCTACTCTTAATTTTTGTACCTGCACGGCGTCGCAGCTTGACGGCCTAGGAGCGTATTTTTTTTGTTAGTCCCTGCCTTTTTAACTCTCGGCACATGGCACTAGGGCTTACCCATTACCCGTAAATATTCCCTTAGCTCTTCGTAGCAGGGACTTTAATCACTACTATTGAGAAGTAGCGACTAAAGTTGCGCCTTTGTCCTATTTTTGGAGGCAGAAGCTAGGGCTATTCTTGTGATTCAGCCATGCGCGATCGCCATTCCTTAAGATCCTTAATCGTAAAAACTGTTTCAAAGTCCAATCCAACAGAGCGATAAAACTCCGCACCACCTTGCTCCCTGTCAATCAGCGACAACACGCGATCGACTTTATAACCCGCACCCCGCAACCTTTCCACCGCCTGCATCGCCGACTTACCCGTCGTCACCACATCCTCCAAAACCGCCACATTCGTGCCCTCTGGCAACAGCGGCCCCTCAATATAAGCCATTGTCCCGTGTCCCTTCGTCTCCTTTCTGACAATTAGCGCCGGAATCGATCGACCTTCCAGAGCCGAAACCACACTCACCGCAGTTACAATCGGGTCAGCACCCAAAGTCAAACCGCCCACAGCTTGCACATCCGGCGACAGCATCGACAACAGCAAACGTCCCGTTGCCAAAGCACCTTCAGCGTGCAGCGTCACCGGTTTGCAGTTAATATAATAAGAACTTTTCTGCCCCGAAGACAGCACAAAATCGCCTTCGCGATAGGCAAACTCGCACAGCAAATCGAGAAGTCGATCGCGCAACACCTTTAAATTCCCAGCATCCATAACTCACACCTTGTAAAAAACACAAATAATCCGTCGATAATCAGTTTATAGTGGAATCGGAATTAATTAAGGAGGCTGAAATATTATGAGTCAAAAGTTAAAAAGCCTGAGCGGCGCGTTGATTCTCGCTGTCGCCTCTGTCGCAATGGCATCCGTCAAACCAGCTCAAGCACAAACAGAGCGATTTCACCCGATTGCCGACGACTTCAACCGACAATTTTTTCAAGCTTCAGGAGACTTTTACCACAACGTTAGCTTGCAAGGTTACTTTGGCGACTATTTAGGCATCGGTTCCCCCAGCGGCGTCGTTGCCTTTCCCGAAAAAGAAATCGAGAGGGATGCCAGTCGCGTCAACGGCTTCTACCGACGAGTAATGCAGCGGCAAGTTTCCAGCGACCCGATTCTCCGCGTCCCAGATGCAGTTAATCCCTTCGATGCCTCAGTCATGGCACTGCCTCCAGCTTGTCAGCTAGGACCTCAGCCAAGTGGCTGTTTCGCCACTCCCGCCGGACTCCAAGATCAGTTTACACTTCCAACACAGCAGGAAGGTTCACAGACCGATCCAGGGCCAGTTAGAGGACTTTATCAAGTATCGCCCGCTCGCAAGAATTAGTCGATCGACAGTTGCGAGTTTTGAGCCGAGGCGGGTTTACTCTCATCTCGGATTTGTATTAGAGAGAAAGCCTCAACCCGCCCCAAAAACTCATGTTTTGGCCATCCTTTCGGTAAACGCGCAACTGACTTTTTTTAACTATCGCGGTTATTTTACAGGAGTAAATATTATCCAATATTTATGAAACCATGCTGCCGTCAGGCATGATTGTTCCTTTCAAAATAGCTTCGCCCAGATTAGCTCCCGCCAATTTCGCTCCCCTGAGATTTGCCCCGGTCAAATTAGCCCCTCTCAAATCAGCTTTGCCGAGGTTTGCCCACCGTAAATCGGCAGCGCTCAACTCCGCAAAACTGAGATTGGCTCTGAAAAGATATGCTCCAGTGAAGTGAGCTTCCCCGAGGTGAGCTTTAGAGAAATTGGCTGCATAGCAATGTGCTTCAATCAATTCGGCTTGAGTGAGATTAGCTTGACTGAGATTAGCAGAATTGAGGTTCGCCCCCATCGCATTAGCTCGAAACATCACCGCACCGATTAAATTCGCATCACCGAAATCGGTTTGTTGGAGATTAGCAGCGGTGAGGTCAGCCCCAATTAAATTAGCACTGCTCAAATCAGCTCCCCTGAGGTCGGCCGCTCGGAGGTTGGTTCCAGTTAAATTAGCTTTAATTAAATTAGTTTCGAGCAGTTGCGCTCCCGCAAGATTTGCTAAACTAAAATTAGATTCGGCGAGGTTTGCCGAAATTAATTTAGCCTTAAACAAATCTGTTTTAAAAAGGTTCGAACCCCAAAGATGCGCGCCTCTGAGATTTGCTTCGGCGAGGTTAGCTTCGCTGAGATCCGGTTCTATATTGGGGTTGAGACTTCTCCATTCAATCCAATTAACTGCACCTTTTTTTAACAGCGCTAAATGCTGTGTGTTTGCCATAATTGCATCTCCTTTAACGGCTATTCCTTGCGACCAACAATTGCTGGATTTTCTCGACCCGTCACGTTTTCCACTGCCGCAATTGCTGCCTGGGAACCTGCTATAATATCTCGTTCTGCGCCGCCGAGGTAAAGCCGTCCGAAACTGCCTACAGCCTGAACCTCTAAGATGTTAATAGATGCGCCTTTTTCTGCTTCATTGGCCGCCAGCGCTGCATAAGCAGCCGGCTCTACTTCTAAGACGTAAAGCGTTTGTCCCGCCAGCAGCAACTGTCCGCGGCGGGTGCGGTTGATTAATTGTGTTTGGTGGGGGTCAATGTTGCGAATAATTTGACTGGAAATCACGCGCGGTTTGATACCTTCTTCTCTGCGGAGTCCGATGAATTCTAGAATTGCTTTGCCTGCGGCCCGCGTTTCCCCCTGCTGACTCGAGTGTACTTCCAGAAGTCCGTACAAGCGTTCGACTATCTGCACTCCCGGGCGCACGGAGGCAGATTTGAGGGCGACATCGGTAATTCGGTTAATTTCGATACCGGGCGAGATTTCTATCCACAGCGACGCATCCCCTGGCAGCGGCAAGAATCCGGCAGCGACTGTGCCGATGTATGCTGCGTGCTGTGGCTGCAAGTTGTCTAGAAATACGTAGCTGCGTAACTCTATTCCCAAAAGTTTTGATCTCCGTCGATCGAGTTCCAGCACTTGTCTGTGCAATATCTGAGTTTACCTTTTTTTGTCCCCCACACCTTGTCTATTGTCGGGACTGCCGCAGGGCCTCACAACCGAGTGAGGTGCCAGATGCGCCATTTCTCGTGCCGGAGTGCCTCCGCGAGCAACCTTTAATTTTGTGCGGGTGCTAAAAATTTGATATCAATCTGTAGTTATACGTGGAACATAACAATGTTTACTGCTAGAGGTGGATTTAACTTGGATAGCCGATCGATATAGTGATGATAGTTAAAGATTTTAGCCAACAGAGAGCAGTTGAATTATGAAACGTTCTGATTTATCCAAAGCAATCGGTGCAGGTATTATAGCTGCTGGTTTAGCCATAGCACCAGCTCATCTCCCTGCTTCAGCTCAGACAGATACAACTGGCGGTACAACTTCCGGTACTAACAGCACTACAACTACCACCACTCCTCGCTCCGATGTCTACAATGCTGAAACCGATCGCGATTTTGATTGGGGCTGGTTGGGACTGCTAGGCTTGTCTGGTTTGTTGGGTTTGATTCCGCGCAAACGCGAAGAAAATGTCCGCTATACCACTACAACGAGCGATCGCGAACCCGCTGCGCGCACTGACTACCGTTAAGAATTGAGTCTTAGTGCTGTGGCCATTATGCAGGGACAGGATGTTTTAACCTGTCCGCCGATCGATATAGTTTTGATAGTTAAAGATTTTAGCCAACACAGAGGAGTTGAATTATGAAACGTTCTGATTTATCCAAAGCAATCGGTGCAGGTATTATAGCTGCTGGTTTAGCCCTAGCACCTGCTCATCTCCCTGCTTCAGCTCAGACAGATACAACTGGCGGTACAACTTCCGGTACTAACAGCACTACAACCACCACCACTCCTGGCTCCGATGTCTCCAATGCTGAGACCGATCGCGATTTTGATTGGGGATGGTTGGGACTGCTAGGCTTGTCTGGCTTGTTGGGTTTGATTCCGCGCAAACGCGAAGAAAATGTCCGCCATACCACTACAACGAGCGATCGCGAGCCCGCTGCGCGCACTGACTACCGCTAAGAATTGAGTCTTAGTGCTGTGGGCATTATGCAGGGACAGGATGTTTTAACCTGTCCGACGCTCCCAAATAATCATCAAAAAACCTCCATCTGTGAGGTTTTTTTGTTTGAGATGATGCGCGATCGAACCAGGATTAAATTGGTTACCGAAAAACTGGGTCTAAAGCCCCGTCCTTATAGGACGGCTTTAATTTAGCCAAAACTGTGAATTAGTCTTTATATGCAGCATCCCACCGACGTAAATGTTAGTATTTGAAGCCAAGCTAGAAGGAAAAAACGAGCAGTACGAACGGCTAGACGAAGCCATTCGTACTGCTCGTTTTATTCGGAATAGCTGCATCAGGTACTGGATGGACACAAAAAAAGATGTAGGTCGCTACGACTTAAGCGCTTATTGCGTAGTCTTAGCGCAGGGCTATTTCATTCTAAACAAGTCTTTGAGGATGTTAAAATTAAAGCCAGCAAGACGTTGAGCTTGAGCCATGT
>NZ_JAUBRN010000126.1:0-5679 GCF_036701875.1 Microcoleus sp. MON1_C5
GAACAAATCTGTTCGCTATCTTCTTACAATTTCATTCTTGAAGCTTTATTCTATGCAGCTTCATATTAAATTGGTATCAAAGATGAGAATGAGAATGTGCGTCGTAAGGCAGCACAAGCCTTGGGTAACTTGGGAAATGCTTCAGAAACTGTCATCAATGCCCTGCTGTTACGTCTGGAAAATGGGGATCAAAATATGCGTTGTCAGGCAGCACGAGCCTTGGGTAACTTGGAAAATGCTTCAGAAACTGTCATCAATGCCCTGCTGTTACGTCTGGGAGATGGGGATCAAAATGTGCGTTGTCAGGCAGCATCTGCCTTGGGCAACTTGGGAAATGCTTCAGAAGTCGTCATTAATGCCCTGCTGTTACATCTGGACAAGGGGTATAAACCGATGCGTCGTCAGGCAGCATCTGCCTTGGGTAACTTGGGAAACGCTTCAGAAGTCGTCATTAATGCCCTGCTGTTAGGTGTGGAAGATCGGTATAACTCAGTGCGTTACTCAGCAGCACGAGTCTTGGGTAACTTGGGAAATGCTTCAGAAGTCGTCATTAATGCCCTGCTGTTACGTCTGAAAGATGAGGATAACTCAGTGCGTCTTGAGGCAGCATCTGCCTTGGGCAGGTTGGGAAATGCTTCAGAAGTTGTCATTAATGCCCTGGTGTTACGTCTCGAAGATAGCGATAACTCAGTGTGTCGTGCGGCAGCATCTGCCTTGGGTAGGTTGGGAAATGTTTCAGAAGTCGTCATTAATGCCCTGCTGTTACGTCTGGAAAAGGGGGATAACTCAGTGCGTCGTGAGGCAGCATCTGCCTTAGGCAGGTTGGGAAATGCTTCAGAAGTCGTCATTAATGCCCTGCTTTTACGTCTGAAAGATGAGGATAACTCAGTGCGTCGTGAGGCAGAATTTGCCTTGGGCAGGTTGGGAAATGCTTCAGAAGCCGTCATCAGTGCCCTGCTATTACGTCTGGAAGATCGGCAGGGCTTGGTGCCTTACTCGGCAGCATCAGCCTTGGGTAAGTTGGGTATGAAATCTAGTGAGGTTTTGCCTGCTGTCGTACAATGGATCGATCGCCATCAGGATACAGAATATGTCGGCTCAGGTATTGATGTGTTGTGGGATTTGGTGGCGGGTGAAGGAAATCGATCGCCAGTGCCTTTTTAGAAGTATGCAGCTTTTGCGCCAGTAAAACCCGATCGCACTTCCAGACTTTTCACCAAAAATGCGATCGGTCTGCTGTTTGACGATTAGGGCCCGCCATCCCCTTAATAACCGGGAACAGAGGTCAACTATTCAATCGAAAATCCAAAATCCCAAATCTAAAATCGATCTATTATTCAATCGAAAATCCAAAATCGAAAATCCAAAATCGGTCGATCGCCCGCAGCCACGGCCGAGGAGAGCCAATGGTTGCTACAATCGGGGAGGGTATATGTTGTGGCTAACACTACAGCCCGTAACCCTGAAAGCTAATAGCTAAATTATTAAAAATCTGCCTCTCCTGCCATGTTTAAAAATCTGCTAGGCGATCCCAACGCGCGCAAACTTAGAAAATTTCAGCCTTGGGTAGCTGATATCAATATCTTGGAACAAGACTTCCGCGCACTCTCAGACGACGACCTCAGAGGCAAAACGGCGGAGTTTAAAGAACGTCTGGCAAAAGCTAGATCTCTCAACGAAGAGAAAGAGATCCTAGACGAAATCTTGCCCGAGGCTTTTGCAGTGGTGCGGGAAGCAGGACAACGGGTTTTAGGAATGCGCCACTTTGATGTCCAACTCCTCGGGGGCATTATCCTGCACAAAGGCCAAATTGCCGAAATGAAAACCGGTGAAGGCAAAACTCTCGTGGCGACGCTGCCGGCTTACCTCAACGCCCTCAACGGTAAAGGCGTACACATCATCACCGTCAACGATTATCTCGCCAGACGGGACGCGGAATGGATGGGACAAGTGCACCGCTTCCTGGGATTGACTGTGGGACTGATTCAGCAGGGCATGGATCAGGTGGAACGAAAGAAAAATTATAGCTGCGATCTTACCTACGCCACTAACAGCGAAGTCGGCTTTGATTATTTGCGCGACAACATGGCTACTGTCATGGAAGATGTAGTGCAGCGTCCTTTTAATTTCTGCGTGATTGACGAGGTTGACTCGGTGCTGATTGATGAAGCACGGACGCCTTTAATTATTTCCGGCCAGGTGGAACGCCCCAGTGAGAAGTATATACGGGCGGCTGAGGTAGCTGCTGCTCTGAGAAAGGAAAATGAAGAACATTACGAGGTTGACGAAAAGGCTCGGAATGTGCTATTGACCGATGAAGGCTTTGGTGAAGCTGAGCGGTTGTTGGGTGTTACGGATTTGTACGACCCGGCTGACCCTTGGGCGCATTACATTTTTAATGCGATTAAGGCCAAGGAATTGTTTATTAAGGATATTAACTACATCGTCACTCCCGATCGCGAAGTCGTGATTGTGGATGAGTTTACCGGCCGGGTGATGCCGGGACGGCGCTGGAGTGACGGTTTGCACCAGGCGATCGAAGCGAAGGAACGGGCGGAAATTCAGCCGGAAACTCAGACGCTGGCGACGATTACTTATCAGAATTTCTTTTTGCTTTATCCGAAGCTGTCGGGGATGACTGGGACAGCAAAGACAGAAGAAACCGAGTTTGAGAAGATTTACAATCTGGAAGTGACGCTGGTTCCCACTAACCGGATTACCAGCCGCACAGACCTTTCGGATATGGTTTACAAGGCGGAGGCTGGGAAGTGGAATGCGATCGCCCAAGAATGCGCGGAAATGCACGAGATCGGTCGGCCGGTGCTGGTGGGCACTACAAGCGTAGAAAAGTCGGAGTTGCTGTCGCGGCTGCTGCTGGAGAGGAAAATTCCTCACAATTTGCTTAATGCTAAACCGGAAAATGTGGAGCGGGAATCAGAAATTATCGCTCAAGCCGGACGCAAAGGTGCTGTGACGATCGCAACAAACATGGCGGGACGCGGTACTGATATTATTTTGGGCGGTAATTCTGAGTACATGGCGCGCCTCAAGTTGCGGGAATATTTTATGCCCCGGATCGTGCGGCCCGAGGATGAAGACGGGTTTTCGGTGGTACAAGTACCGGGTATTAGTGGCCGCCCCGCACCTCAAGGTTTTGCTCCGACTACGAAAAAGGTAAAGTCTTGGAAAGCTTCGGCGCAGATTTTCCCTACGCAGCTATCGAAAAATGCCGAACAAATGCTCAAGGCGGCGGTGGAATTGGCGGTGAAGGAGTACGGCGAGCGATCGCTCACGGAATTGCAAGCCGATGATATCGTGGCTATAGCTTCGGAAAAAGCGCCGACAAAAGACCCGGTAATTCAAAAATTGCGGGAAGCTTACAATTTAACTCGCAGCGAATACGATGCTTTTACCAGCACCGAACACGATGAAGTCGTGCAGTTGGGAGGCTTGCACGTCATCGGTACCGAACGCCACGAATCGCGCCGGATCGACAATCAGTTGCGCGGCCGGGCGGGACGCCAAGGAGACCCGGGTTCTACGCGGTTTTTCTTGAGTTTGGAAGACAATTTGCTCAGGATTTTCGGCGGCGAACGGGTGGCCGGTTTGATGAAGGCTTTCGGTGTTGAGGAGGATATGCCGATCGAATCTGGAATGCTGACCCGTTCCCTCGAAGGCGCTCAGAAAAAAGTCGAAACCTACTATTACGATATCCGCAAGCAGGTATTTGAATACGACGAAGTGATGAACAATCAGCGTCGAGCAATCTATGCGGAACGTCGCCGAGTATTGGAAGGTTTGGACTCCAAAGAACAGGTAATTAGATATGCCGAACAGACGATGGACGACATCGTGGGAGCATACATCAATCCCGATTTACCTTCGGAAGAATGGGAACTCGACAAACTTGTGAGCAAGGTGAAGGAATTTGTTTATCTGCTGGCTGACATGACACCGGATCAGCTAGAAGATTTGTCCGTTGAGGAAATTAAAACATTCCTGCACGAACAAGTCCGCAATGCTTACGACATTAAAGAAGCGGAAGTTAATGCAATCCGAGCCGAATTGATGCGAGATGCGGAACGGTTCTTTATTTTGCAGCAAATTGATACTTTGTGGCGGGAACATTTGCAACAAATGGATGCTTTGCGCGAGTCTGTAGGGCTGCGCGGTTACGGTCAGAAAGACCCGTTAATCGAGTACAAAACTGAAGGTTACGAGCTGTTTTTGGACATGATGACGGATATCCGCCGCAATGTGGTTTATTCGCTCTTCCAGTTCCAGCCGCAGCCGGCAATGCAAGTTTCGCCAGAGATGGTTTGAAAATAGTTAACTGTTGACTGTTAAAAAATGGGTAAGGTGGGCAATGCTCACCCAGCCCTGTCCATGCCTAACTCAAGCGAGTTGTTAGCGGAGACAATAACAGCAGCAGGCGATCGGCTGAAAGTGAAACTCATCTCTCAAATCGGTTAAGTATCTGGCGTGTCCTTTGCTGCTCATCATTAGCCTAGCTTCTGGGAGTTGTCACAACAGAATTTCACCATTTGTAGGGCCCATCGCTAACAGTTTTCAATCTCAACTAAAGGCGACTGACAAACCACTACCAAAGTTTTCAGCAAAAACAGAACTAGCTAAATCAGCACCAGAAAAGTTTATTTAATGTAAATTTGCATCGGTAAATAAGCTTCCCGAACCGTTAAATTAGAAAAATCCCAGCCGCTTAAATCTGTATGTATCTGCCGCAGGAGATTAATAACATTCCCAGCCGCATATCCCGTTTCCCCTGCTGCCTTTCCTCGCAGAGATGTAAGAATGAGATTGAGCTGATTTTCTAGCGATCGCTGGCTTTCAAAACTGGAGAGTAGCCGCTTGGCAATGGGGTTGAGAATCAGGCGAGATTGAGTATCCCTCACATAGTCTTTTGCTTGGGCTTTGATAAGAGGATGGCTCTTGAAAAGGTCAATTTTAGCAGTAATTATTTCTTGGCATATCTGTTCGATTAACTGTTCTGTTATGTATTCCATGACGACAGGTTGTTGAGTAAAGCCACCTGTGGTTTTTTTAATGAGCGATCGCCTTCCAAGAGAAGCAAACGTCTCTAGCAGTTCCGTTGGCGAGAGTTCTATTACTAAATCTTTCTGCACTTCTAAAAATGAGACTGGCTCTCGATTGATGGCGACGCAGTACATCAGCTCTTTTTCTAAAGCAGATAGGCGATTGAACTGTCGGTCTAAGAGATTGCGAATATCATCAAATATCAAGGTAACTTGGTTTAATAATTCTAAGAAATTAGAAAGACTGCTATCAAATATACAGCGTATCCCAGCTTTATGAGGTACAGTAACAACAGTGTGTAAACCTGTTTTTTAAATGTTTGGGATTCATCAAATCGAGTGCGGTGGCAATTAGAACATCAACCATTTTTGGAGTAGTGGGAGAAAACTGACGTAAAAAAGCTTTTAATTGTGACCACCAATGTTCAATGGGATTAAAGTCAGGATTCGGGAGGTGATTGGTAAAGAACGCTCGCCCCAACAGATTGAATTAAAGGTTCGATTTCTTTCACTTTATGGGCGGGGACATTATCCATGACAACTACCGCACCTGACGGGGTGACAACCCAGTCAAAAGCATTGCCAGTAGCGGATTGAGACAACTTAAGGTAAAAAAAGATGGGGT
>NZ_JAUBRN010000127.1:0-5636 GCF_036701875.1 Microcoleus sp. MON1_C5
GCCCCAGCCAAAATTCTGGAAACAAAATATCCACCTTTATTGATGCTGGAGTCCTTGAATACAAAGCTTTTGGATGGAGAATTTGCGTATTCCGAGATCGAGCCGTTTCCCTTAAAGAAGCCAACATATTGCGCCCTCCAAAAGCGAGTTTAGGGGTAGATACAGCCTGGGATTCAGAGCTTCTGAAACTGCCAGAGACCTTGTTTATTTCGCTCATTTTTATTTAACCTATCTATCAGTTTGCTTTATTTCTGCAGCGCTGCCATCCGCGATCTCACGGAATTTATATTATGCGTGTTTTCCCTTACTTCCGACAAACGCGCAATTACCGATAGATTCGATATCCTACTGGTGATAAGTAGGTAGGCACGAAACAACCAAAGTAGGTGAAAATAAATGAAGACAGAGAAGAAATCTACCGAGGTCATTAACATATGGGAGCTCGCTTAAGGGTATCCCTGACTCATGAACAAGACAGAACCCTCTTCAACCTCAGAACAGGAAATGTACCACAGAAAGTCAAAGACGCCCGCCGAAGTCATTCGGTTAAAGGCACACGGTTGGTACGTCGAAAAAATAGCGGCTCATGTAAATTGGACTTCACAGACCGTCAGAGAAGTTTTGCAAAAATGGGAAAAATCTGGTCTAGAAGGTCTGTGGGAACGACCAGGCAGAGGGGGAAAAGCCAAATGGAAAGAAGAGGACTTAGTGTTTGTGGAAGAATGCCTCAAAAAAGAACCCCGTACATATAACAGTCATCAATTAGCCCAAAAATTAGAACAGGAACGCTCGATTAAACTGAGTCCCGACCAATTAAGACGGGTACTCAAAAAAAGGGGGTCAATTGGAAGCGGGCAAGGAAGAGTCATAAAGGAAAACAAGACCCCAAAGTCCGAAGCCAAAAACAGGCAGATTTAGAGATGTTGGAATTATCGGCAGCAGGCTGCGAAATCGACTTAAAGTATTTAGACGAATCCGGGTTTGCCTGTGGAGTGAACCGGGCTACACTTATTATTTTAGAGGTGAACAAAAACGTTTAGAACAAACACAGCGCCGAGGTCGCAGATTAAGCATTATCGGATTTCTTCAACATGAAATCAGTTTTGTTTACGGCTTGGTGATTGGGGGTGTTAACCGCAAGTCTTATATCCACATGATGGAACAAGAAGCACTAGACGCAAAAAAAACGGGACGTACTAGAGTAATTGTACAAGATAATGGGCCTATACATCGATGCCATGAGGTGCAAGTTAGCGGCACCGTGCGGTCTTTATTCCGCTTGGCAGCTTTGCGGTTGCCATTTTTGAGAGTTTCTCCGATCCAAATTCGATCGCACTCACTCGAACACTGTCGCCATCGCAAGGCCGCTGCTTCTCCAGTCCGGAGTCCTGTCCCAAATTTAAATGCTACATAGTCAAGGAAGTGTTTCAAATTTGGGGAGGAACCAAATTTCTCAAAAATCAACTCAATTTCCTTCAAAGTAAAAGGATCTGGGGGCTGTTTTGGTGGAACTGAAACCTTAACTTCGTCCCAAGGATTTTCTACTAGCAGTTTCTTTTTTTTGCCCCACTCCCAACAAGCGTTCATTAACACAATTCTTTCCCGTACCGTCACGGGTTCAAGTTTCTGTGTTTGTCCCAACCAGTCTCTAAATTTCTCAGCCACACTGTCAGAAACAAAAACACAGGTTTTGTTCTTGAAAAACACAGAAACGTGTTTTTGTAATCCAAGATATTTAGCGAGAGTAGCAGGTTCGATTTTACGGCGCTTGTACTCGACAAATTGCTCAAAGAGCTCAGAAACAGAAATGGATTCTTGTTTCTGTGGCTTGTACTTTACCAGAGAGGGGTCAAAGTTGCCACTAGCCATGTCGAGTTCAATTTGGCTGGCTTTCATCGAGGTGGCTTTACGGTTGACGATCGAATCCGGCAAACCGAGATAGAGCCAGAAGCGTTTCCCCTCCCATGACCAGGCAACTCGTAAGCGCTCTTTGAAAACTTCTATATTTACTGAGCCTTTTGGCATTGAAGATTTATCGCAGATTTATCGCAGTGATTTTCTGAGTATGTCACCCTTTGTCACCCCGTTATTGAGAATGCGTAACCTACGATTTATCTACCAAAAATAATGGAATCCTTATTGTATAAGGATTCCATCTATCGGAGCGGCGGGATTTGAACCCACGACCCCTACTACCCCAAAGTAGTGCGCTACCAAGCTGCGCTACGCCCCGACAGCTTTAATAGCTTAGCATAGAATTCCCGAAAAAGTCAAAAAACTTTTAAAACTTTTGCAGCCTGCACCAAAGTCGGAACCGCAGCCGTGGGCCAAAAACCCTCGCACCTCCTGCCAGCATTCAAGATCAATTGCACGCTGTAAGCTTCGGGATAGCCTTCGACCTGCACCCACAGCAAGTCGCTTTCGGCTTCAATGGCGATTTTTTCCTCGTCCATTAACTCAGAGGCTATTTGACTCATTGTGCCTGCTAATTGCCCCAACAATCGGCAAAAATCGTTTAACTCAGCGTCTGTGAGTTCGATCGCCCAACCGTCGCCAGCCACCAAACCCTTAAACTCCTCCGCCTCCGGGTTCCATCCCAAACGCCACCCAACACCCGTTTTTATTACACGTTCCACCATTAAGAAATTTTAGATTTTAGATTTTAGATTTTAGATTAGTAGGGCTTACCCATAAATACGAAAGAAAACGGGTTTTTTACCTGTGTTAAAGGCTCAACAGCAATATTTCCGTAAAAAACTCGGTTTCTGTATCCATGAGTATTAAGGTGCCAGCAACTTCGCATCTCCCGGCTGCGGCTGCGGTATCTCCGGCGAATTCGATCGCCCTTGTGGTTTTTCCCCCGCCTGTGTGCGCCCACCCCCGGAATTCTCGGTAAAAACATCAACCAAAGCTTGAACCAAAGCATCGCGCTGTGCTCTATTTAACCTTTGAATAGCCGCACGATCCTGTTCCATTGGATTTGAGCGCAAAACGTCTTTTCCCGGATACACGCTTTCTACCAAATAATCGGGAGTCGCCCCCAAATAGTCAGCTAAACTCAACTTCCAATCAAAGCGGTAATTGGGCGGCCTTCCTTTGACAAATACGTGATATCGAATCAACCGCCCGACTAAAGTATTGGTAGGATCGACTTTTCCAGTTTCTTGAGAAATGTAGTTATTTTCGATCGGGAAATCCGGCAATTTTTCGTACACCAATTTCCACGCATCTTGGACCCTCACTTGCGGTGACGCAGATTGTTGAGCGACTCGCTGCACTGAGGCCGACTCAGAACTCCGCAGCAGCGAAGGTTCCAAAGCCGACATACTCAGTTCCCCGGATTCCAATACCCAACTCAAAAGCGTGAAAATCGCTACACTCAAAGTAACGAACAGAAAACTTAAGCCCTGCTTTAATCTATTCACGGTTTTGACAATAATTTCAAAAATAGAATAATTTCATAAACTTACCCCCAAGCAGATGTCCTAGTTTCTAATTTTAGGACTTAGGAAAAGAAACCCGGTTTAGGAAAATCAGAAGTTTGTCAACGAGACAGCTAAGAAGAAACCGGGTTTCTCGCCCTGGCCCGCCAGTCTAGTTTGAGAAAGTTTTGAGTGTGGAGTTTAAAAAAATTGCTCGCAATTCACCACTCAAAACCCAAAACTCCCGAAGTCTAGGGGAGTCCGATAATTTCCGGCTGACTCAGTTCGTCCGACATCTCAAATATCGCCCGCATTACAGGTTTCATTTGATGGTCGTCCATATTGTCAAAATCTTCATAGCGACGGCGTTTTGCGCGGTTCGCCACCTGCACCGTAATCCGATAGCGGTTGGATGCACCGTTAATCAACTCTTCCGCCCGACGGGTTAGCTGAGTTGAATCGAAAGTTGGACGCTTAACCATGAGACTCCCTACTTTATGTAATGTTACATTCTAGTCTAGTATGTCAAGATTCATAATTTATTAACTGAGTATCATTGCTTATGCAGGTAGCAACAGCCTATTCCTTTGGTCACTTGCATCGGGGAACTTCTCATCCCCTCAAATTGGTTGCTTTCGGTGACAGCTTAATCTACGGTTTCGGCGACGGTGTAGGCGGTGGCTGGGTGGAAAGATTACGGCGCCAGTGGATGTTACCGGAGAGTGCAGGACACGTTTTATACAATTTGGGCGTTCGGGGCGATCGCACCTATCAAGTCGCCCAGCGGCTCGAAAACGAGTTTCGCCAGCGGGGCGAGCTCAGAAACCGCGTCCCGGATGCGATTATTCTTTCCGTAGGCCTCAACGATTCGGCGAGAGTGCAGTCGCCTACCGGGCGCAGCTACACTGAGTTTGAACATTTTAAAACTGTTTTGGATAATTTGTTAAACCTGTCCCAACAACTTTGTCCGGTGATATTTGTCGGGATGGTGCCGGTGGATGAAAGTAAAATGCCTTTTCAAGATTGTTTGTATTACAGTCATGCTGACCAATATCGGTATAAGGAAGCAACGAAATTAGCTTGTGAGTTGCGGGGAATTCCCTATTTAGATATTTTTGATAAATGGATAAATCGGGGCAGTGATTGGTGGCGATCGCGCCTGATTGCAGACGGACTTCATCCCAATGCAGCGGGCTATCAATCTTTATTTGAAGATGTGACAAGTTGGGAGCCGATCGCCAGTATTAGTCATTAGTCAGTATTCATCCGTCATGAGGGCTAACTTTCACAGCATTCTGAACAGGCAATACGCCGCCTAATTAAGCCATCAAAATTGAGCGTATTTGCAACGCTCAAACGGAAGATTGTGAAGCGAAAACTCAAGAAATTCTAAAAAGTAACAATCGGTACTTAAAATGGCAAAATCCTCCAAAAATTCCCCCGTTAGTCTAGATGCACTTATTCCCAGAGAAGCATTTGAAATTAAAGATCAGCAAGAACGCAATATGGGAAGAAGTATCCTCACTATAGGTATTCGCGATCTCGAACAAAGTTCTTTCTTCTATCCGTTTTTGCGAAAACCGGATTTTCAAAGAGAAACTAATGAATGGGATGCCGCAAAAATATGCGAGTTTATTGAAAGTTTTTTAGATGGAGATTTAATCCCCGCAGTTATTCTTTGGCGAGGTAGTAGCCACTATTTTGTCGTTGATGGTTCTCATCGACTGAGTTCGTTACTTGCTTGGATTAATGATGATTATGGCGATGGTAAGATTTCTAAACAATTTTATGACGGCAACATCACTGACGAACAGAAAGAGGCAGCCAAAGAAACACGCAAACTAATTAAAGAGAAAATAGGAGCTTACAAAGATTATCAATCATTGACTTCACAAGCAGGCCAAGTTAATCCTAAAATGCTGGAAAGAACCAGGAACTTAGGGGCCTCAGCGATTTCACTTCAATGGGTTGAAGGTGATGCTATGAAAGCGGAGGAATCTTTTTTCAAAATCAACCAGAAAGCAGCCCCGATTAGCGAGACTGAGATGAGGTTGCTACAAGCACGTAAAACACCCAATGGTGTAGCGGCGCGTGCGATCGTGAGAAGTGGTAATGGTCATAAATATTGGTCGGATTTCTCGTAATTGCTCAACCCCCTTGACAAGAAGACGAGATAGACATTAGATAAAGGAATGGAAAAACTTCCCGACTTAA